>JAACDH010000500.1 GCA_009936995.1 Rhodobacterales bacterium | reverse complement strand
GACGACTGCCAGCGCAGCACACATGACCCTGGTTGAAGAAGATGCCGTTGACCACGCCTTCGATGGCTTGATCGAGGGCTGCGTCGGCGAAGACGATGTTAGCGCCCTTGCCTCCGAGCTCCATGGTTGCGCGCTTCTTGGTACCCGCGATCTGCTGCATGATCCTACGGCCGACCCCGGTGGACCCTGTGAACGCGACCTTGTCGACATCGTCGTGGCCCATCACAGCTGCACCGGTGGCCCCGGCGCCATTCACGAAGTTGACCACGCCTGGAGGCAGGTCGACCTCTTGAAAGATGCGGCCCAGCATCGCTGCGGTGAGAGGAGTGGTCTCGGCGGGCTTGAGCACGACGGTGTTGCCGGCGGCCAAGGCGGGCGCGATCTTCCAAGCGGCCATCAGCAGCGGGAAGTTCCACGGGATGACTTGGGCGACGACGCCCAATGGCTGGGGGTTGCCGCCGTGCACTGCGTAGCGCAGCTTGTCGGTCCAGCCTGCGTAGTAGAAGAAGTGGGCGGACGCGAGGGGGATGTCGACGTCGCGGGTCTCGCGAATGGGCTTGCCGTTGTCCATGGTCTCGACGACGGCCAGCTCGCGAGCCAGCTCGGCCATGCGGCGGGCGATGCGGAACAGGTACTTTCCGCGCTCGGCGGGGGCCATGGGTCCCCAGACGTTGCTCTGCGCCTTGCGGGCAGCCTTTACGGCCTGATCGACCTCGTCGACCGTGGCGGCGGCGATGGTCGCCAACACCTCGCCCGTGGCCGGGTTGGTGGTGTTGAACGGCGACTCGTCTTGTCCAGATGTCCACGCGCCGTTGATGAAGTGGCCCACGTGGTCGGGGATGTCGACAGGACAGCTCTCGGGGCTGGGAGAGAGCGGCAGTGCTCCCTTCAGCTTGAGTGCGGGCTTCGGGTCTACAGGTTTGTTCATGATCAATCCACGCTGAATCGGCGAGGCGACTGGTAGTAGCCGTCTTCTCGTCGAGCGATTTGTCGAAGGAGGTCGTTGGCAAGAGAGCTGGCGCCGAAGCGGAAACGCTCGTTGGTCATCCAGTCAGATCCGAGCGTTTCGGCGACCATTACCAAGTAGCGAAGTGCATCCTTGGCGGTGCGGATGCCACCCGCCGGCTTCATGCCGATCTTGATACCGGTCTCGAGGTAGTACTCGCGAATGGCCTCCAGCATCACCAAGGTGGTCTCCATGGTGGCTGCGGGCTGGATCTTTCCGGTGCTGGTCTGGATGAAGTCGGCCCCAGCGAGCATGGCCAACCGGCTGGCGGCGGCCACGTTGTCGAGGGTCCCAAGTTCGCCGGTCTCGAGGATCACCTTGAGGGGCGCGGTGCCGCAGGCGTCTTTCACCTGGACGATCTCCTCGAAGACCTGCTGATCGCGGCCGGCCAAAAATGCGCCGCGGTCGATCACCATGTCAATCTCGTCGGCGCCGTAGGCAACGGTGCGTCGGACCTCTTCGAGCTTGAGCGGTACGGGGATGTGTCCGGACGGAAAGCCCGTTGCAACAGCGGCGATTCGCACGCCGCTGTCGCCTAGAGCTTGGCGCGCGACCGGTACCAAGTTGGGGTACACGCACACCGCGGCCACGTGGGGCAGATTGGCCACTCCGGTCATGGGGCGCATGGCCTTTCGGCAGAGCGCACGCACCTTATCGGGGGTGTCTTGCCCCTCAAGGGTGGTCAGGTCGATCATCGACAACGCGAGCCGGAGCAGGCGGTCTTTGGATTCGGTCTTGATGCTACGGGTACGCGCTCGGGCGCATCGGGCGGCCACCCCAGCATTATCGACCCTTGCGGCTCGCCAGCGCTGGGCAGCTGCGGGGTTGAACTCGGGAATATTCATTCTGTGTCTCGTCGTTTCGCCTGCGTAAAGTAACATTGGGGCATGTCCAAGCGAAGAGACCCCAGAGATCAAGGTAAAGCGCCCAACCGCGGGAGGGGTGATCTGATCGGTATCGAGCTGGGTGGGCATTATCGAATTACCGGCCGTTTAGGCGGCGGCGGCGCGGGGCATGTGTACTTAGGCGTGCAAGAGCCGTTGGGTCGCCAAGTGGCGATCAAGGTGCTCAGAGACGACTTGAATCAGCGCGCGGAAGATGAGTTTGAGGGCAGGTTTCTACGCGAAGCTGGGGCCGCCGCAAGTCTTCGCCACCCCAACGTTGTGGTGGGCTACGACTTCGGCTCCCAGGGTAAGCTCCGCTATGTGGTGATGGAGCACTTGAAGGGTGAACGACTCACCGACTTGATCGAACGGGGCGCTGTATCCGAGCTGCTCACGGCAGAGATCGCCGCGGGTGTTGCCCGCGGATTGCGCCACGCCCACAAGGCTGGATTGGTGCATCGGGACATCAAGCCCGGCAACATCATGCTCGAGCCCGAAGACGATCGCCTCCGTCCGGTGCTGGTCGATTTCGGTCTGGTCAAAGATCTTGAGGAGGAATCGGACTCGGTCCTGACGGCCGTGGGCGCCTACATGGGAACGCCGACTTACATGTCGCCCGAACAGAGTCGTGGCGAGGCGCGTATCGACGGTCGGGTAGATATTTACGCCCTGGGCTGCGTGATGTTTAAGATGGTCACCGGTGGAGTGCCGTATCGGGCCCGCAGCGCGCTCGCGCTCGCCATGGCACACGCCGAAGAACCCATTCCCGCGCTGGCGGACCGCGGCCCCCTCGAGGTCTACGACGAGGCGTTCGAGGGCATCCTCCGAAAGTGCCTGGCCAAGAAGCCCGAAGACCGCTGGCCCGACGCCGGTCAGCTGGCCGATGCGCTCGAAGCATGGATGCGTGGCGATGTGGTCCCCACGCTGGTGTTGCCTTCAGAGGTCTCCCCATCGGCCAAAACAGAGGAGCCACCGCCCGCCAAGTCCAAGGGGCTGGTCCAGATACTCGCGGTCGTTGTGCTCGGTCTCGTTGGCCTCGTCAGCGCCTTCAGCTTGGCGTTTGGAGTTTGGTGGTCTACGACCAGCGGCGGCGCTGTGCCCGAGGCGTCTTTGGTTGTCGTCGAGTCCGTTGAAGAGTTGGGGGTCGACCCTGCACCCGTCAGTGATGAGAACGCCGTGGCCGATCCAGAACTGGACGTGCCCGCTCAGGCGCCAGCCCCCATGGCCGAGCCAGCCCCTGCTCCTACTTCGGCGCCGGTCGCACCGAAGCCCGCGCCGGTCGCACCGAAGTCCGCGCCGGTCGCACCGAAGCCCGCGCCGAAACCCGCGCCATCCGTGGCTTCATCAGATGCCGTGGTAGACGGCGTCTTCTTCTCTGCCGCTCACGCTTCTCGAGCGGTGGCGTTCTTAAACAGCGCCAGCGAAGAACAGCTGCGCACCGCGGGCGTGTACGGTCGAGGGGTTGGGGTGATCCTCAACGCACGTCCCTTTGCCGACATTCAGTCCTTCGGCGCCACGCCACAGGTCGGCGAGAAGACCGTCCAGGCAATTCACCGGGTCACGGAGGCTAATTGAGCATCGACGAAATCCTGATGTCAATGCGGACTGGCGCCGTGCAAAGACCCGAACAAATCCACGACTTCATCCAAGGCGTCGTCGACCAAACGGTCACCCGTCCTCAGGCTGCTGCCTGGCTCGCATGGGCGTTCCAGCGCGGACTCACCGACGCCGAGACCGTGTCACTCACGCGGGCCATGACCCACACGGGCGACGTACTCAGCTGGGGCGATGGTCCGCCGCTCATCGATAAGCACAGCACGGGCGGTGTGGGCGACAAGGTCAGCTTGGTACTGGCGCCTCTGTGGGCAGAGCTCGGGCTGCGCGTACCCATGATCTCCGGTCGCGGTCTGGGTCATACGGGCGGAACTCTCGACAAACTTGAGGCCATCTCCGGCTTCCGCACCAACCTCGAAGCCGACGAGCTGCGGACCGTCCTCAACGACGTTGGCTGCTTCATAACCGGGCAGACCGGCACCCTCGCGCCGGCCGATTCCGTGCTCTATGGGCTGCGTAACGAGACGTGTACCGTCCCATCGATTCCGCTGGTGGTGGGGTCCATCCTCTCTAAGAAGCTCGCCGAGGGCACTGAGACCCTCGTCCTCGACGTCAAGGTAGGCAACGGCGGCTTCTCCGACACCCTCGAGATCGCTCGTGAGCTTGCTACGGTCCTGGTTCGGGTCGCCAACGGTGCCGGACTAAAGTGCACGGCCCAGCTCACCTCTATGGAGCGTCCGTTGGGTCGCACCGTCGGAAATGGCCTCGAAGTCGAAGAGTCTATTGCCTGCCTACAGGGGAATGGCCCCGCCGATCTCATCGAGATCGTCGTTGCCCTGGCCAACCACCCCTTGGCGGCCGAGGTGCTCGCCAGCGGGGCCTGCTACGATCGGTTCGAGCGCATGGTTGCCGCCCAGGGTGGGTCGCTGAACGAACCACTGCAAGGTGCTGGATGCGCCGAGGTCACCGTCGTCGCCGAGCGCTCGGGCATCGTTCAACAAGTCGACGCCTACGGCATTGGCCGCGCGGCCTTCGTTCTGGGCGCCGGTCGCTTGAGCGCAGGGGCGCCGGTCGATTTTGGGGTAGGGCTTCGCCTGGCGGTTTCCCCGGGCGATGTCGTCGAAGCCGGGCAACCGTTGTTTGCGCTCATCCACCGCGATGGCCATCAACTCGAATTGGCCACCAAATTGGCCACTGACGCCGTTCAAGTTGGTATCCAGGCGCCCAATGTGCCACCACTGCTCCGCGACTTCATCCGCTTGGATTGATGCTGGGACAACCAGATTACGAGCCACGGCAAAGACCTGGGGTTACCACCGGGATGCGTGGGATACGGAGAGAGAGATGATGTTGCCGCTGCTATGGACCGTGTGTGCTTTTGCCGCCGGAGAAGCAAACTTCATCCCAGCCGAAGTGACGGTCCTAGACCGCATATTTTCGCTGATGGGGTTGGCGTGTCTCGTGCTTATCGCCTACGCGATGTCCGAGAATCGCAAGGCTGTAAACTGGCGAACCGTGGGATGGGGCGTAGCGATGCAGCTGGTCCTAGGCCTGGTCGTGTTGTCGCCCGCTGTGTCACAGTTCTTCTACACCGTGGTCGATGGCGGCGTTCGTCAGCTCCTAGAGTTCAGCGAAGCTGGCGCTACATTTGTGTTCGGGAGCATGTCGGCCCATTCCATGACGGTCGGTTCCCCCGGTGAATTGTTTGGCGGCGGCGGCGAGACCGAAGTGTTCATCGGGCAAGTGTCTCCACCGGTCAAAACCTTCGCCTTCTGGATTCTACCTACAATCGTGTTCTTTTCGGCTTTAATGAGCATGCTCTATCACATCGGTCTAATGCAGATCGTGGTTCGCGGCATCGCCTGGGTCATGGTCCGTACCTTGGGCACCAGCGGCGCCGAGTCACTGTCCGCGGCTGGGAACATCTTCGTCGGCCAAACCGAAGCGCCGCTGCTGATCAAGCCGTTCGTCTCTACCATGACCCGCTCCGAGCTGATGGCGGTGATGACCGGTGGGTTCGCCACCGTCGCGGGGGGTGTCATGGGCGCTTACGTCAGCTTCCTAGAGGGCGTTCCCAATATCGCGGGTCACTTGGTGATGGCGTCGATCATGAGCGCGCCGGCGGCCCTGGCCGTCGCCAAGTTGATGGTGCCTGAGACCGAAGTTCCGGAGACCATGGGCACCCTCGAAACCGAGTTCGAGCAACCGGCTACCAACTTCATCGAGGCCGCTGGAAACGGCGCGACAGACGGGATGAAGCTGGCGCTCAACGTGGCCGCCATGCTCATCGCCATCGTCGGCTTGGTCGCTATGTTCGACTGGATGGTCAGCTATGTACCGCTCACGTACTGCAATACGGGCTGGCCCGCGGTTGGCTATTCCTGCAATGCCGTTGGCGTCGAGAACATCGGTGGCGAGCCGATCTCGCTGTCTCTCATCTTGAGCTTTCTCTTCGCGCCGATTGCACTGCTGATGGGCGTTCCGTGGTCGGAATGTATGGTGGTTGGGCGCTTGCTCGGCGAAAAAATCGTGCTCACCGAGTTTGTGGCCTACATCCATTTGGGCGATGTCATTCGTTCCGATGTACCCCAACTATCAGAGCGGAGCTCGGTTATTGCCAGCTATGCCCTATGTGGCTTCGCGAACTTCGCGTCCATTGGAATCCAACTCGGTGGCATCGGCGGTATCGCTCCCGACCGAATGGGAGATCTCGCCTCCCTTGGGTTTAAGGCCATGACCGCTGGTGTGCTTGCGGCGTGCATGACGGGTGCGGTTGCCGGACTCATGTTCTAGGGAACTACCAGACTTTGCGGCCTTGGTTGTGGTCTTCGATCATCTTCGGGATGAAGAACAGGTCGATGAGAGTGCCCATCCAGCAGAGTCCGCCAGTAAGGAGCCAGATCGCGCCGCTGATGTACCGCCCGGTGTAAAATCTGTGCATGCCGTGAATCGGCGTAAGCAGGCTCAGCGCGCAGAGGAGATAGGCGACACCAACATCGCGTTCGGGGCGTTCGGTGAGAGAGGTGGACATGTGGGCTCCGGTCTTGCGTTAGAAGTACGCACCCCGAGGGCAGGCTATTTCAGCCTCTCTGGAGAAACGCATGATCGAGTCCTTCGACGGCCACACCCCTGTGATTCACGAGACCGCCTGGGTGCATCCCGGCGCCTTCCTCATTGGTCAGGTGATTGTGGGTCCTCGGGTTAGTATTTGGCCCACGGTTGTGCTCCGCGGTGACATGGGAGTGGTCGCCATCGGCGCCGACTCCAACATTCAAGACGGCACCATCTGCCACGACACCAACGATCTCAGCGAGACGCGGGTCGGAGAACGGGTCACCGTGGGCCATCGCGTGGTGCTGCATGGCTGTCAGATCGAAGATGAATGCCTGATCGGTATGGGCGCTGTGGTGATGGACAACGTGGTCGTCGGAGCTGGCAGCCTGATCGGGGCAGGTACCTTGCTGCCGCCGGGAAAAGTGATTCCGCCTGGCTCGCTGGTGATGGGATCGCCCGGTCGGGTGATTCGTTCCGTGAGTGAAAAAGAGCGAAAAATGATCGCTCATGGATGGCAGTCCTACGCCAAGAAGTTGGCGATCTGGAAGAAAACTGAACGATGCTCGTAGCGGCAGATCGGGTATACTTCTAGCTTCCGCCTGTCGGCTCTGTACGCTGGATGGGTTGGTCGCGGGGAGCCTCAGGTCACTGGGGGAGGGTCGACCAATGCATCGGTTGAGTCGGCGATAACCGCTACAGAACAATGAGAATCGCTAGACTGGAGCTGTATGGCTTCAAGTCGTTTCCGGATCGAACGAAGTTCGAATTCGGCCACGGAGTGTCTGTCGTCGTTGGCCCAAATGGCAGCGGCAAGTCCAACGTGGTTGATGCGATGCGGTGGTGTATCGGCGAGCAGTCAGCCCGGAGTTTGCGCGGAGCCGAGATGCTCGACGTGATCTTCGCGGGGTCCGCAAGTCGCGCGTCCGTGGGCTTTGCCGAAGTGAAGCTGTCCCTGTCCGCCGACCACGGGGAACCCTTTCCGGGCGAGTACTCGCTGATGGAAGAGGTGCAAGTAGGACGTCGACTGCATCGGAATGGCACCAGCGAGTATCTGCTCAACGGCGTGAAGTGTCGACGCCGCGACATCGTCGATCTGTTCATGGACACGGGCGTGGGTAACAACAGCTACTCGTTTATCGCCCAGGGTCAGGTGAACAAGATGGTGCTCGCCTCCGCGATGGAGCGACGGAGCATCATCGATGAAGCTGCAGGTATTTCCAAATATGCCTCCCGGCGTGCCGAGGCTCAGCAGCGGCTCGCGGCCACCGGCACTCAGCTCGATCGAGCCGCGGATGTGGCCGATGAGATGGGACGTCGATTAAAGGTACTCGAACGTCAAGTGATTAAGGCGGCTCGATTCCGAAGATTTCGAGCTCTGATCCGACAGGAAGAGATCTACCTGGCTCTCGTCCGCTATCGCGAGATCGCCGCTGACCGCCGAGCCCTGCGCGAACGACTCCGAGCCACCCAGGGCGAGGCTGCGGGCAACCGTCGTGAGCTCGCGCGTCGGCAGACCGACCTCGACTCCCGTCGAGAAGAACTTCAGGTGGTCGAAGCCGCGGCCTCTCAGTGGCGAGACGAGGTTGCTGAACACGACGCTAGATCCCGAGAACTCGAAGGCGCCAAGGGCTTTCAGGAACAGCGACGCAAGGAGTTCATTACCCAAGCTGAACGGGTCGAAGGTGAGGCAAAGCTGGCCTCGGAGTCTCTGGAGCGAGAGCGCGTAGAAGCGGAGCGTTCCAGTTTGTTGGCGGCGGAAGTCCAGCTCGAGATGGACGGCGCGGCTCAACGAGGTACCGATTTGGGAGAGGCCGTCCGCGACACCATCGAAGCTCGTCGGGCTGCCCGTGAGTCTGTCGATCATTGCGAGGCGGAGGCAAACAAGGCCCGGAGCGCTCGAGCCATAATTCAGGCGAAGCTGGGGACCGCCGAGGCCGCACGCGATCGATTGCCCGCCGAGCGTGAGGCTGCACAGCAGGCCGTCCTGCGAAGTGAGCTCGAGCACGCCGAACGGGTTTGCACGCACGAAGACGCCGAACGAGTGGTCGAAGTAAAGCAGAGAGACGTGGTCGTTCGCATGGGGGAGGTCGAGCGGGCCGGTGTGGCGCTGACCGAATCTCAGACACATCAGGGTGTTGTCGCGCAGACCGTACGGGACGCCGAGAACGCGGTGGACCAGGGCGGCCAACAGGTCGACCAAGACGTTGAGGACGCAGCCCGTGCGGCAGAGCAGAAGCGGGTCGAGGCAGAGCGCGCGTTGGCGATGGCAGAACGCGAGGCCGCGAGTGGCTTGAGCGAGGCCAGAGAAGACGCGTCCCGCATTCAGGATGAAGCGCGTGACGAGGCGGCTCAAGCTGTGGCGGACGCAGAAGAGCGGGCAGGGCTGTGGCGTCGGGCTGCAGATGAGGCGAATCTCGAGGCTCGGAATGCACTCGAAGCCGAGATCGCTGACGAGGAGCGACAGTTGGCGGCTGCGGTCGAAGTGCTCCAGGCCCATGTGGATGAGTCGACGGCGCTAGAGGGCAGGCTTCGCGGGGCTCGCACGGAGCTCGCGAGCCTTAAGGCTCTGGTTCCCGACGGGCTCACCGGCATCGAGGACTGTCGAGCCTTGGT
>JAACDH010000499.1 GCA_009936995.1 Rhodobacterales bacterium | reverse complement strand
ATCTCTCCTATGCTTTGCGACGCTTCAAACTCAGCGACGATCTCCACGTCCACGCTCTCCCAGCGGGCATCAAGCCCCTCTGCTGGCTCCCAGGCGCCCACCCATTGGTCCAGCGCGATCCAAGTCTGCAGGGCTACGACGCCACCGCCGCTGTAGGTCAGCGTCACCGGAAGCACTTCTTCAACCGAGCCGTCATCGGTCGTGAGGGTCATCGCCGTCTCGAGGGCCAGGGAGGCTGGACACCCCGTTTCCTCACTCCAAACCAAGACTATCGACTCAGGCGGTGCAAGTGCAATCCTAAGGTGCACCCGCTCCCCAGAGGCTCCCCATTGAAGCAACTCTGCGTGCAGGCCAACGCAAGCGTCTAGCGCGTCTTGCGCGTTTAAGGGGCTATATCCATCCTCCTGGTAGGTAGCATCGACCGTGATGTATTCGTAGCCACAACCAGACGATCCCGCATACAGAGGGACCGAGGCGTCGGTCGATTTTCCGGTCACAGTGACGTCGCCAGGGACGCTGGCGGCAGCACAGCCACCGAGCGTGGCGAGGATCAGAAGTACGAGGCGCATAGGGGCTCCTAAGGATGGCCTTCCCGCTACGTTGCAATGCCCATTCCATCGCCATAGGTGCACGATAAAACGAGTATTTAACTACATATGTGGCGATTCCAGCTCCTCGGCGCCTCCCGCCGAAGCGAAAAATCACGACAATTCTGTCGCGGCACCTACCATCCCGTGCCCAACCCAATGACCCATTGTACGGGATTGGACTGAACCTTCCAGGGATCTCCACTCCGGAGCGGACGGGGATCTCCAAAGCCACGAGCGACGCGAAATACTGAGTTCCAAGACTGTCCGCCCAAGACCGCCGCCACCCGCAGCTCGGCTACCGCGTCGAACAGGACCAGGTCGTGGCCAACCGGCTGGTCCACCAACCAACCATTTCCGGCATCGACCCCGGTACGAATACCGAGGTCATCCACATAGAGAGACCGACCGCCTTGGCGAAGGTCGGTCCAGAGCGGTATCCTCCAGCCCAGTCCACCGACCGCCAAATAATCTCCGGCCACCTGCCCCGCAGCAAACCCCGGCATCGGCGCGGTCCCCTCTATGTGTCCAAAACGAAGGGAATCGGGTGCATCGCCTCCTGCGCGCAATAGATCGAGGGAGGGCGTCTTGGCATCGGACCAACCTCCAGAAAGTCGAACTTCCAGCTGAGTTTTACCGACATTTTTCGCACCCTCATATGCGCACTCAACGCGGAAGTACTCCGCACTCAAAGGTTCTGTCCTATCGGGTGGCCGCACCACCCAAGCTCCCTCGCCCAACCCCGCACTCCACCAGCCGAACTGCCCCACGGCGTCTAGGCGATTGGATCTCTCCCCGAACCGCATGCCCACGTTCCCTCGCGAGCTCCATTGACGTCGGGACAAGGAGGATTCCTCTTGCGGATTTTGATGCCACTGAACCCATCGACCACCATTCAGGAAGCCGTACACAGCGGTGCGCCCAAGCTTCTGGTCAACGCGTACGCCCGTGCCGGCCAGGGCAAACCGCTCTTCGGTTGCGGTGTCGCGGTCGGTTCGGCGAACGTCCTCCCAGCCGCCCCAAAGCATCACCTCGGGCCCCAGGACGTTGACCGTGAGCGCGCCTCGGACTTGTTGGTCCTCGCCGGTGTAGCCGTTCAGCGTCATTGAACCGTGGCCCACAGCGTCACGCCAGATCATCCAACCTCCCGCCCTTGGATTCTGGCCGTCTGGATTCAGATCGAGGCGAAGCGCAGGAGAGAGCGAAAGTCGCTGAGCGCTGGCGAGGGCTTGATACGGACGTTCGCGCCGCGCTGGGGGATCGATCTTGTGCGCCAGAAGCGTGGCCTCGGACGACGGAGAGGAAACTGCAAACCCAGAGACCACCGACAGATCGAATCGCTCGCGTCGAACCCCCATGGCCTTCCAGCCGTTACCGGTCCGCAAGCTGTACATCAGATGACCTTCTGGCGTGGCCGAAGGTGTGGCCGCTTGCCCAAGTCCGCGGGTCAGGCGACGTACAACCTGGTCCTCGACGCCATACGAGAACACGTCACGCACCCCGTCCACTTCCGCGGTAAACCAGATGCCATCCTCGGTCCAAGTGGGGTCTGCGGGCACGTTGGCGCCTCCCACTATCTGTGTCCAAGAGGAGGTGTCGGGCGATACCCGCCAGAGGCTTTGCAGCCCGCCGTGGTGCATTGCGACCACCAGTCGCCGGCCGTCTGGAGACCAACTGGGCCGAGATAACCAAACGGGCGCGTCCGAGGGGCTGAGCGTCACCAGCGTCTCGCCCGCCAATGTGAGGACGCGCAGGGACGTCTGGCCAGCCTCAAAATCGACCACCGCCAGCCTGCGCCCGTTCGGCGACACAGCAGGCGACATGGACCGAAACGTGTTGGGAATGGGCGTGGCGGCCCGACGGACCTGTGCCTTGGAGGGATGTTCGGGCAGCGCGTCGACGTCGAGAAGCGTCAATTGGGACTGCTGATGCCCGCTGGCCATTCCATGGGGGTGCCGCTCGGATTGAAACACCAAACGATGAGAGCCGGGAACCCAGGCGTAGTCTCCGCCAGGGGTCGCCGTGATCCAGTGGTCTTGATTGGGCTCGTCTTTCGTCTGCAGGTACAGCTCGTAGGAATCCACAGTCACGTCGGTTAGCGCAGTCCAACGCGCCACATCCACTTGCCGCACCCGAAGCATGCTCCCCCGAATGTCGGCGTGCCAAGTGCCGTCCTCGGAAGGCTGAGGATGAAGTACGCCATATCCCGTGGCTTGGCGTTTCCTCTCACGATCCCGGAGCGGAAGCTGGCTCCACAGGTCTTGGTCACGCAAATCCACGCTCGACCAGCCCATCTCCCAAGGCCAGAGTTCGTCCCCCTCTACCAGGCCCTGTTCGCGGCGTAGGTTCGCCCAAACCTGAACTTCGGCAGTCAGGTCATCGAGATGGTCTTGGTAGAGTTCGCGCCCATGGACTCCTGTAAGCTCGTACAGGACTGCGTGGCTGCCGGTCCGGAGCCGCAGGGCCGAGGCGCGATGCATCTGAGCGAATAGATCCGATCCATAACGTAGTTCCAACCACCTGAAAAATGCGAACCCTTGCTGGTAGGCTCGCTCCCCGTCCATCACGTCGCCCTTGTCTTGGGCCACCTGAAGCTCATCCCACGACAGCAGACGCTGGTCGAGCACCGAGGCGCGAAGTCCCGCTGCGCGACCCGCACTCCACCAGGTGACGCCCACCCGAGACGCGAGATACTCGGCGCCGCCCTCGGACCACCACTGTGGCAGGTTGGGTGCGGTGGTCAGCGCAATGCCCGCCGAACCCCAGGAGCCGCGGCCCTGTGTCGCCCAGTCGGTTCCCAGCGTGCTGCGTTCGGCCACAGCCCCCGCTGCCTTGTGCGTGAACACGTGGGCGAGCTCGTGGGCGAACACCTCGGCCACCGCGTCGGTACGAGACCGGCGGCGAACCAGGTCGGACCCCGGGTGGGCTGAGACCACCACCAGGTCCCGATAAGGCCAAGTCCAGGCAGTTAATGCATCGGAGTCATCGGTGACGACAACGTGGATTCGTTCGCCCGGGAAAAAGTCCATGACGTCGCCCATTCGCAGCCACAGATCGTCGGCGATGAGGACAATACGATCGGCGGTGGGGCCACCGTCCACCGGGTGAGCGCCGGCCCGAGAGGTTGGGTAATGAATGTCGAAGTGGTCGGTCTGAACCGTGTGCCAGCGCCAGTCTGGATGATTGGTGTCGGTGGTGAGTCCACCTGCCATCCCCGCGCAGATCAGCAAGAGCCAAGTCATAGCGCCGCCTTCAACGCAAAGCCCAAGCCCCGACTGCGGTCGGGGACGTGGTCTTGGAGGCCGGACGTCCCCTGACCAGTGCTGGCCACGACGCCCTCTGTGTAAAGCGCTAGGGTGGCGCCACGGCTGATCTGATATCCCAACTGCCAGTCTAGGCTCGCCGACCATCCCCGCGTGTTCATCCGTGCGCGCAGGTCGGAGTGAAACAACGCGGGCACCGATGTTCCGACCGCGGACGCTCCCCGAAGATCGAAGCTACCGCCCACACCGCCGTAAAGCGGCCCGGCCTGAAGCAGCAGGCCATCTGCTACTCGCAGCACGTCTCCTGGCTTGAACACGGGTGCAGCGTAGAGTTGGGACACGCCCGCAAAGCGACGTACAACCGTCAAAGCGAGGTCGTTTCGAAGGCCTCCCCAACGCAGGCGACCATGTAGCCCCGCTCCGACGTCGGAGGTGCCAGTACTCAGCGCT
>JAACDH010000498.1 GCA_009936995.1 Rhodobacterales bacterium | reverse complement strand
TCGTATGGCGTACGAGCGATGGCTGGCCAACCGCATGGCCGAAGACCTCGAGATCACTTGGCGTGACGATCGTGGCGGCGACGATAGGCTAATTAGCAACTGGGATATCCGCGATACTGGGCGCACTCTCGAGTTTTTTATCCAGGATATGCCGCCTGTACGTGCCGGTTGGACGGTGCAGTTCACCATGATCGATCGGTCGATGCCAGCGGGACGTAACGGGTACTTCCCGACGTATCGTTGGAGTTATCGTCGAGGAGATTCCTGGGAATTCGTGCCGAAGGACCGCGTCCGGATGCAGGGAACCTCCATCGTGCTCACCGGGCCGTTCACCGACATGGCCAACGACGGCTACAATTTGCGCGCAGAGCGCATCGAAGCCGTACATATGCGCAAGCTCATCCCCGAGCTTGAGATCGAGGGAAGTTGCCTTCGCCCCATGGTGGTGTATTTGGGGGCCGGTCCCGAATCCTCAGCCGGTGCCCCTATCGAGAAAGAAGAGCTGCCCGTTGCGCCCTTCCAGCCGGCGGCTGCCGTGCCCGCGTTGTTGGGTATGAAGTTCTTCATGGGCTCCGATCTCCTTCTCAACAGGGCTCAGCGTCCGGTAATGCTCGAGATCGAGTTCGGCTTCGAGCGTGATGGGGAGCTGGTTACCGAGCCGAAAGACGCCTACCACCTGCAGCTCTCTTATCGAGCGGTAGATACCTGGCGTGTCGTGTGGAGCGAGGAAGACAAATACGCTCGTTTCACGCTGGCCGACCTCGATCCCGATGGCGCGGCGCAGCCCGCTCGTCGCAAAATTCGCATCTTCCTCGACCCCAAGAAGCAGCTCAAGGGGCTTCATGCCGCGTCTGTGGGCAAGCGAAATACTGCTTGGCTGCGCGTCGAGCTTACCCGGGCGGCGCTCACCTGGCAGCCCAACAAGAAGACGCCTCCTGTTCCGGTCTCCATCAAGGTGTTCTCCGTGCGAATGGGCGTCGAAGGCGTCTTGGGACGCACGACGTACGAGCAGCCTATGCCGGGCATGCGCACGGCAGCGGTCGAGTATCGGCCCCGTAATCGCCGTCTGACCCGAGCGGTTGTGCGTAGCGCTGGGCGAATTCAGGCGCATCATCCGTTCGATCCGTTCGTCGATATCGAGGCCGACGAGTCCGGCAAGGGGCACCACGCCCTTTACATGCGATTCGACAAACCGCTTCCCGAGGCCGCTCGGCACGCGTTGATGTTCAAATGTCGTGGTGAAACCTACCTACCTGCTGGCGTATCCGTAAGCTGGGAGATGCTCGAGGATCTTGGACACGGTCGGTACGGTTGGCGTCGGATCGCGTCTGGCGATGACCCCGAAGGCGGATATTCACTGAACAAATCGGGTGTGTTGGCATTTACCTATGCCGACGTTGTCAAGCCGTCGTCCCATGGCGCGTGGATGCGGGCCCTGTTCACCAGCGACGACGACGATCTACCACCGTTGCCGCCGCTTTCTCACCTCATGCTCAACTCGGTCGAGGGGGTGAACCTCCACGAATTCCGCATGGAGAAGTTCAACGGTCTGGGCATTCCACACCAGAGCGTGCGATTACGCCACTATCCGGTCTTCTTGCACCCCGGCGAGGGTGAGCAGGCGGTGTTCCCGTATCCCGATCGCTTCCCTGATATCCGCGTTTTTGTCGAAGAAGACGATGGAGAACGCCGTGAATGGCGTCGCGCTCCCGGTAATAATCTGCTCATCGCCAGCAAGGACGATCGAGTGTTTGTGGTCGATCCCGTCGAGGGAACGCTCTCGTTCGGTAGCGGTATTCGCGGTCGAATATTACCAGCTGGCAACTACAACGTCGCGATCGAGGTCTACCACACCGTGCCGGGCGCCCCCGGCAATGTTGGGCCCAACGTGGTCGAGGTGGTCGAGGGCTTTGCCGACGTCGTCGGGGTACGCAATGTGCTGCCCGCAGCGGGCGGAAGAAACGCCGAGAGCATCGATGAAATTCTACGTCGTGCGCCGTCAGTGCTGACCAGCCGCGACCGTGCAGTCACGCGCTTCGACTTCGAGATTATCGCGAACGAGGCCTCTGGTGAGGTGGCACGAGCCGCTTGCGACGGTCGAATGACAGTCGACGGTGAAGTCGAAGTAGTGGTGCTTCCTCAGCGCCGGCCTGGCGAGCGAACCCCCGATCCCTTTCTTGCGACGGGGCTCAAGGAACATGTTCAGCGGTATTTGGGCAAGCGCTGCCTGGTGAATGTGCAACCTCGAGTTCGTCTGGCGACGTTCCGCGAAGTCGACGTGTCGGTGTCGCTGCGATTGCGCCCGAACGCCAACTTTATCCTCCTCCGCGAGAAGGCGCGTCAGTGGATTCGGCGTTTTCTTGACCCGTATCAAGGGGGTCTAGATGGCGGTGGATGGCCGTTCCACGGCACCCTATTCGCCCAAGACTTCGGCCGAATGGTCACCGATCTCGGCGAAGTTCGGCATGTGGTCGAGGTGCACGTCTACGACGTCGAGACGGCAGACGGCACGCCGGGCTGGGAACGTGGGCAAGGCCGTCAAACCCTCATCCTCGACAAGGAAGATCTCTTTGTTCTACGCCACGTACGCGTGGTCGCCGAGGAGCGTTCTTGAGAAGGCGTCGACTTCCCACTCGCCGGGGGCGCGGCAGCACCACTGCGCTCGCTACCCGGCAGGCCACCTCCGATTTGCGCTACCTCGAACAGGTAGTGGTGACCCAGTTTCCGTTGGACTCTGCACTACAATACCTACGTCGGTACCTGGGCAATGACATTAGTTGGCGATTGGTCGAGGCCCGCCGAGGAGAGACCGTGGGCGCGGTACGCGAAGTCGAAGTCCGGCATCGCGATGGCGGTGAATGCACAATGATTCGCGGCGAGCGTTGCCTAGCCAACGGGGCCATTGCCAGTTTTTACGTCCCGGATCACCTGGTCCATGTGAAGCCAAATGTGGAAGGTGCTGCGGCTCAATCTCGTCTATTGGGTCACAAAGACGAGATCATTCTGCATATTCCAGTTCGTGGATACCTTCGGTTCTTGCCGCAGATTTTCCAAGGGGAGGGGCCGGTCACCAGTCGCGCGCTTGCCCGACCTCAGGATGGGGCGCTACAGCGGTGGCGAAGCGGTGGCGGTCTGCCCCATGAGCAAGGTGGCGACAACGTTGTCGAGACTGTTGTCGACGAAGACCCCATGCGCCGATTCCTGTTCATGTTCCAGCACATGAACAACTTGGTCACCCACCAGATCGATCACCTGGTCGACCTCACGGACCCCATCCGTTGCGCGCCTCCGTTCTTGCCCTGGTTAGCCAGCTGGGTTGGATTCGAACTTGACGAGTCACTTCCCGTGCATCAGCAGCGCGAGCTCGTTCGTCGCGCCATTCGACTCATGCGTACTCGGGGAACCCGAGCCGGCGTCGAGGAGATGGTGCGCGTGCTGACCTCTGCCCCTGTCAAGGTCGAGGAGCGTCGCCATCCGGTGGCCGTCGTGCTCGGCAAGTCAACGATTATCGGCGGCCGGACGGTCGTCGAGCGATTCCATCGTGATGACCCGCCGGGAGCCTACTTGGTCGACCCTGCGGCCCACGCAGATACCAGTTTCTTCACCCTGCGTCTGGAACCGCGCGAGCGTTTCCAAGCTCGTTTCGGCGAGCGTGCAGCCCAAGTTTTGCGTCGGATCACCAATGTGGTGAGCCAAGAGCGCCCCTCTCACGTTTCGTTCGTGATCCGCTTCGACGAGCGGCAGTAGCCGCCAGGAGTTTCCGCGATGTCCTTCCAGCATACTCTCGTCCGCATGAATCCCTTCGAGGGACTCTGTCTTACCGCTTCTGATCTCGCTGATGAGCAGCTCTATCACCGCCAAACCTTACATCGCCACGCGCTATTTATGCATGGGTTTGGTGTGGCCCAGGGGCTCCAAGTAGAACTCGAACAAAAGAAGAAGAAGTTCACCGCCATCATTAAGGCCGGATTTGGTCTTACCCGTGAGGGTCAGGGAGTTCAGCTGCACTCCGATGTGGCGGTTCCTCTCGAAGTGCCGAAGAAGGACGGCGAATACATGCTGTGGTTGTTCCACGTCGAGCGTCCCGACGCGGACTCCGGACGCCCGGTCTTCGACACCAACGAAAATCGCGAGGCCCGTGTCCGCGAGACGGTAGCTCCCAAGTTACTTCCCATCGAGCTAGAGCCCGCCGACGCTGTCGCTCTGTCTCGGATTAACGTGCGGCTTGGACGGATGGTTCAGGTTCCGCTGCCGGTACCCCGCGCCGGTCGTCAGGCACGCGCTGCCGAGTCGTACCTCAAGCCTCGGGTCCAAGAGTTTCTCCGTCTTTCCCGCAAGATCGTCTCCAACCTCTTCCGGACAGATACGCTGAAGGAACAGAGTGTTGGGCTGTTGGCCTTCCTCTCCGCGCTGATCTCGTCTGAGTTCTTGCTTATCGAAGAGGGGACCAGCGATCGGGTATTGTACCGCACCGCGGGCAGTTTGGTCGGATACGCCCACGACTTCTACCATCCTTTGCCCAAGACGACGGACCGGGTCAGCCAGTTCACTGACTTCATTCGTCGGGTTCACGCAGAAGTGCCCGGCACTGAGCAAACCGACGAGACTTGGTTGAAGTGGTTCCAGCAGTTCGAGCGTCTTCTCCAGCCGTTGCAGCGTATCAACGACGAGCTCGAAGCCACCATCGAGGCGATGCGCTAGCCATGGCGGGTTGGCAACAAGGTCCTCGCGAGGCTGGCACAGTCCCGGTTCATGTTCAAGTCATTGACTTAGAGCCCTTTGCCCTTGATATGACGTTGCCCACTTACCTTCCATCGAGCGACCTCACCCAGCGTGTGGCTCGTGATGCTGGCCTTGGCGCTTATTGGGAGGACGGTTCCCGCCGGAACTTCTATCTCCGCGCACGTGGCCGATTGCTCACGTCCGACGAGAAGCTCGAAGACCTCGGCATCGTTCCACACGAACTGCTACATTTGCTGCCTGAGCCTCCCAAAAACTCGGGGCTCGAAGAACGGGCTCCGGAGTACCCGCCCAATGCTGGCTATTCAGTAGCTGGAAACTTGGCTGCCGCTGGTGGCCTCACGACGGTCCTCACGTGGACGGCGCTGTGGGCCATGGCGCTTACCGTGCAGCCCAGCTGGTGGGTGGGGCTATTGCCCGGGATCGGGCTGGCGTTGCTCGCTACAAGCTTCTCTCGACACCTGTGGGGTGGCTTGGGAAGCTCGGCTCAGATCCCGGTTACCGGCCTACTGGTGTATTTGCCGCTCATGTTGTTGGCGGCGGTACCGGCTTTTATGCTCGGCAATGTGGGGGTGATGGATCTCCTGCTGGTTCTTGGACCTGCATTTATCGGCGGAGTTGTTGGCGTAATGTTGAGCTGGCTGGCTTGGTATGGCGCAGTCGAACCCCTGCCCGATGTGCGAATCAAAGACGTCCAAGAGGCTGCGGCTGCGGTGACTTGGCCGTGTGGTATTTGCGGCGGTGCGGTAACATCCGACGTTAAAGCCGACTGCGTCTTCGCCTGTGGGCGGGTGTTTCACCAGGGCTGCTATCGCGCAAAGCAATCTCTTGGTGACGGAACAACATGTGCCGTTTGTGGCTACCAACCCGCCTAATGATTAGGGGCTGGAGTCCATCGACTCAACAGTGAGAGGGCGACCCAGGACCCGCTAGAAGCCAACATTTGACCGACCTGGTCTCGCAGCGTTTCTTCGCCTCCGGATTCTAAATGAACCAGTGTTGCTGCCGTCAGGAGCGCGCCATTGTGGGTCTGTTCTCCCTCTTTGAGGGCCACCTTCACCAGCCTCTGTGCCTTGTCCCATGCACCGGACTTCCAATAAAGCACCGCCTGAATGAGCGGGTGATGTGGCACGGCAGGAACCTCGCCACGCCCCAATAGGACGGCTTCGAGCCAGTCGGCCGCGTCGGATTCATCTGCTGCTCGGAGCTGTGGAATAGACGCCAGCACGTGACCGTCTGAGAAGGCCGCTACCACTGGATTGGTGGGGTCGAGGGTGGTGCTGACCTCTAGGTCTGGGACGCCGTCGGCGATGGCGGCGGACAGTCCCTGGGTGCTTCCGACTCTGGCCTTCCGCAAGAGACGATGCACGCGATGGAGTCCGTTATCGAGCTGGGCTATCGAGACCTCTAAACGATGGGTAGCCCGTTCGATCTCTTGGAGGATTGTCCGAGCTTGCAGGAGGTGCTCGTCGGCGGATGTGACCACGGCCGCTACACCTGCTGCGGTCTTGGAGGAACGGGTGGCGACGCAGCAGGACCAAGCGGCGAGTGCCAGGCGTTCGTGGATCTGCGCGGCGTTTTCCGCCAAGGCGGCGGCGGCCTCTCTGGCGAGGACGTGCAGATGATCCTCGGCTATAGAGCTGGGTAATTCAGCCGCGAGAATCGCGTCTATGTCGATCGGGTCCGTGGGATCTCTCGGCGGCCTGGCGGGCGGCATAACGACCAACTGGGGCACGGCGCTCGTGGAGAGCGCCATGCTGGATTTGATAATTCGCTGAAACCAGGAGTGTTTCTTGGCGGTTGGAGCGGCGGGTTGCGGTAGCGTCACATGTCGGGAGACGGCTTGCATCACGGTCTCTCCCGGTCGCCATGGCGACGCGGAGAGGCTCGCCCAGAGCGATAGGTCCAGGCCGATGCCGATTCCGATGTGGCGGTTTCGCGGGGTGTCTCGAAGCAGGGCGCCAGCCAGGGCCAGAGACACGGAGATTCCAAGCAATACGTTGTCTTCCCGCCCCTGAAGACGTGCGGGTGGCGGGTGGATTGTGGCGAGTTGTGCGGCTCTCAGAGGTGTTGTGGCGATGAACGGAGCGGCGGTGCTAAGCCAACGGTCGGTGAGTCCAGAGAGAATCTCGCTTGGGGGAGCGAGGGGATGAGACGCGCGCGTTTGCGGTGCCGCAGCGCGGATTTTCGCGAGCCATTCCTCATCCTCTGGTGGCAGGTCCGGGGCGAGTAGGGCTTCGAGGCTGGGCTCATCCTCTTCTCTTCGGCGTCGCGCGGCTGCGTTCGAAAATGGTAGGTCCGCGGCCTCTACAGGCGTGTCGTCATCGATGTCGACGATACCGCCGTTGTCGAAGAAATGATCCAGCGCGACGTCGGCTGCCCCGCGTGGAGGCGCATCTGAGCTTGCTTGTTCCAAGTCCATCTGGGATAAGAGCGCCGCATTGCCGAACTTGTCCTGTTCGGTGACGCGCTCATCTTCCCGTTCGTGGCTGGTATCCTGGGCTTCAACTTCAATCTTGTGCGCAGGACTCTTGCGATTGCGCTCGTTGTCGTTGTCGGACACACTGCCTCCTTCTGGTAGCGTATACCTCTTCTCAGACATGGAGTGAAGATGTCGGCATTCGGGGATCTTGCCCCGACCGGGCGTACGGTCGCAGCAAGCTGTACCGACCTAGTCGAGCTTAAGAATGTCGATGGTTTACTGCACAACGCGGTTGTGTATCGGCCAGAGTATCGGTCATATACGGCTTTGGGGGGAAATCTCGACCCGGTGCTGGGTGTGATGGAGAAGCCCGGAGTGGTCGGAGTGGCCCGGTTGGTCAGAGCTGACCGCGGAGAGGGCACGTACATTTACGCGTCGGGTACGTCTTGGACCGTCCAAGAGATCATCGGAACGTTAGTCGGCGCCGGGAAGATGGGGTCCGTAAGAGCTGGTCTTGAGCTCTGCTATCTGGGCGCGGAAGTTTTGCTAGACGCGGCGGACATCGCCAATGCGGTGGGAGTCCAAGCCCATGGTAGCCTAGATCCAAGCCGGATTTTAGTGAAGCCGGATGGTCAGCTCGTCATCATCGGCTATGGCCTGCCGCCGGTGGACGTACTCGCGTGGCTCGACGATCGTAAACGCAAACCATCGGTAGACGCGCTCCGGTATGCGCCTCCCGAGCGGTTCTCCGATGCCAACGAGAACCTCTCGTCCGACTTGTTCAGTCTTACCTTGGTCGCCCTCGAACTCATGATGGGTCGCCCCGTATACGATGGTTTGTTCGAGGATATCTCGGAGCTTGCCAGGCGTGGTGAGGCGGTTCGGAAGATCTACCATTGGCGGGAGAAGATCCCCTCCGCGGTGTCCGAGGTGTTGGTCCGAGGGCTTAAGCCCGACCTCGATTCGCGATACCGCGACGGCGTCGAGTACCTCCACGCGGTGCACGCCCTGTTGTCTTCGGTCGACGCCGAACGGGCCTCGCTGGTCGTGATCGTGTCCGAGTTTAGAGGCTTATCAAGTCGCGGAAAGCTTGGTGCTAGTGGGGAAACTGGCCAGTATAGTGTCGAACAATTGGCGGATTTGACCGCTGACCTGCAGGAGAGTGAGCCGGGGGGATTGGCGCCGCCATCTCGCGGCCTTGCTGCAGAGGAAGAGCCCGAACCCGAGCCCGAAGCAGATGCGCCACGGTGGGCCAGTCGTGCGCAGGCTACCCCCGAGTCAGAGGTACCGGATTCAAAGGACGACGAACGGGCTTCGGCACTCCGACATCGTCTTCGCACCTCTCGAGGTACCCGAGGCGAGGCTCCGGGAGCGCCCGAGAAGGCCAATCCGCGGGACCGCCTCCGGCGACGGTTGCGCGGTCGAAAAGAAGAGGAGGACGAGGCTCCGGCCGCTGCCCCTCGGCGTCCCCGCAGACTTCGTGGTCGTGCCAAACACGAGCCCGATGATGACAAACCTGTTGACGAGTAAGCCGCATCGGAATCCACGGAACCCGAAGAGCTGACCGAGACGGTTCCACTCGAGCCGGCGCTCGAGGCGCCCGCCATCGAGGAACCCTCCGAGCCCGAGCCCGAGCCCGAGCCCGAGCCCGAGCCCGAGCCCGAGCCCGAGCCCGAGCCCGAGCCCGAGCCACCGGCGGTTGTCG
>JAACDH010000497.1 GCA_009936995.1 Rhodobacterales bacterium | reverse complement strand
TGTACCCCACCACAACGCCGACGATGTACACTAACTTGTCGTCCGTTTTGCAAAGGGGGCTCCATGCGCGCCGTCTGTACCAGCCTTCTTGTCCTCATCAGCCTCACCGCATGCAACAACGACGACAAGAATACTGGTGTGGGAACGAACTCCACCACGGCCAACAATCCGCCGACGGTCGCTGCGGTTGTGCTCAACCCCGACCCCGGTTTTGAGTTCACCCTGCTCAACTGCCAAGCCACCGGACTCGACGACCTCAACGGTGATGTGGTCAGCCTAGCTTACAAGTGGGAAGTCAACGGCACCGAAATCGCCGTCGTCGCAGGCACACTCAATGGCGACGACTTCAGCAAGGGCGACACGGTCAGCTGCACCGTAACGCCAAACGACGGCCTCATAGATGGTACGCCTGTCGCCTCAAGCATCGTCACGATTCTAAACACCCCACCTGCCGGCACCAGCGTCGAGATTGGCCCCGACCCGTCCAACCTCCTCGACACCCTCACCGCGACGCCCTTAGGCTGGACCGACCCCGACGGCGACGCAGAATCGTGGAACTTCGATTGGTACGTCAACGGCAGCAGCGTTGGCGCAGCCACCAACACCTTGAGCAACTCCTTCGAGAAGGGCGACGAAGTTTATGCCATCGCCACCCCCAACGATCTCGACGATCTCGGCGAACCCCTACAGAGCAACACGTTGGTCATCGTCAACACGCCACCCACCCTCGCCAACGCGACCATCACGCCCAGCGCGCCTTTCGCGGGCGACATTCTGGTGTGCGCGCCCTCCGGCGAGTCCGACCTCGACGGCGACCCAGTCAGCTACCTATTCGAGTGGTTCGTCAGCGGAAACGCCGCGGGTAGTGGCACCGAAATTTTGGTGGCCCCCAGCTTCACCCGAGGCGACGACGTCTACTGCATCATCACCCCCACCGACCTAGAAGATGAGGGCACACCCGTTCAGTCCGGCACCGTCACCATCTTCAACGCCGCCCCCACTATCGCCGCGGCCACGCTCACACCAGAGCCCGCCTACAAGAGCACCATCCTCGCTTGCTCCGGTAGCGGCATCGTCGACACCGACGGCGACGCCCCGCTGCTCTCCTTCTCCTGGACGGTGGGGGGTGTTCCCATCGCCGCAGCGGACCCTGCGCTCGACGGCGCCTCGTTCTCCCGAGACGACGCAGTTCAGTGCACCATCATCGTCAGCGACGGCGTCGATGCCAGCGCGCCAGCCGTCTCCAACTTGGTGGTCATCCAGAACCCCCCCCCCACAGCGACGTCCGTAGCCATCGGGCCAAGCTCGCCGTACACCGGCGACCCCGTCAGCGCCATCGTCAGTGGCTGGGACGACCTCGACCTCGACCTCGAGGGCTACCAATACACCTGGTACGTGAACGGCATCGAGCGCATCGGCGAGGTGGGGGTCTCCTTGCCCGCCGCCAACTACGTCAAGCACGACCTAATCACGGTCCAAGCCACCCCCGACGACGGCACCGACACGGGTCCACCCGTGCTGTCCGACCCCGTCGAGATCCTCAACTCTAGCCCCGTCCTAGACAGCGCCGACATCACTCCGGCGAACCCCCTCGCGACCGACACCCTTACCTGCAACGTCGGTGCCAGCTCCGACGACGACGGTGACGGCGTCAGCAACAGCTACCAGTGGTTCGTCAACGGCGTGCCCGTTGGTTCGGGCACGAATCAACTCGCGGCGCCAGATTTCGGAGCGGGCGACAACATCTACTGCGTGGCCACACCCAACGACGGCGAGGAAGACGGCGCGCCCGTCCAATCGGCGACCGTCTCCGCCGACAACACCGCGCCCACCATCCAAATGGTGACCCTAGCTCCCAACCCCGGCTACGAAGACGATGTCCTCACCTGCACCGCCAGTGGCATCAACGACAACGACGGCGACACCGTCACCTTATCCTACGAGTGGCTCGTCGGCGGACTACCAATCGCCGCCAACACCCCCACCATCGACGGCGCCAACTTCAACAAAGATCAAGCCGTTCAGTGCATCGTGACCGGCAACGACGGCTCCACCGACAGCGCGCCGATCAACTCCAACGTCGTGTTCATCCTCAACACGCCGCCTAGCGCCCTGTCGGCCGACATCTCGCCCACTGACCCCACCACCATCGACAACGTCGGGGTCACCATGAGCGGCTGGCTCGACATCAACGGCGACACCGAGAGCTACCTCTACCAATGGTCGGTCAACGGGTTCGCGCTGCCCGGACAAACAGGCACCAGCCTCACGTCCGCAAACTACGTGAAGGGCGACCTTATCTCCATCACGGCCACACCCAACGACGGCACCGACTTCGGCACCCCCATCGTCTCCAGCGAGGTGCCGGTTCTGAACACGCCGCCCACGCTGGCTAGCGCGACAGTCACCCCAGCCAGCCCCGTGGCCTCCGACATTCTAGGATGCACGCCATCCGGCGGCGCCGACATCGATGGCGATACGGTCACCTACACCTACCAGTGGTACGTCAACAGCATCCCCGCCGGCACCGGCCCAACCCTGGCGGCACCCGCCAGCGGTGACACCGCCTATTGCGAGGTCACCCCGAACGATGGCGACGACGACGGCACACCCGTGGCGTCCGGCTGGGTCTCGGTCGACAACACCGCTCCCACCATCGGGTCGGTCACGTTGTCTCCGGATCCCGCATACGAAACCACCACGCTCACCTGCACAGCGGCCAACGTGGACGACGTCGATGGTGACTTGGTCACACTCGCATACTCGTGGACCGTGGGGGGCGTCCCCATTCTCCCGGTCACCACCACGCTCAATGGCGCCTACTTCAACCGCGAGCAAGCCGTGCAGTGCTTCGTGATCGCCTCTGATTCCTCCTCCAACAGCGGCGCGGTCAACTCCAACCTAGTGGTCATCCAAAACACGGCACCCGCGTTCACCAGCGTCGTCATCTCGCCCACCGACCCCACTACCACCGATAACGTCACTGCGGCCGCCAGCGGATGGTCCGATCTCGACGGCGACGGCGAGTCCTACACCTATCAATGGTACGTAAACTCGGTTCTAGAGTCCGGCGCAACCAACGTCAGCCTCACCTCCGGCAACTACGTGAAGGGCGACTTCCTCACGGTCCGGGCAACCCCATTCGACGGAACCGACAGCGGCGGCTCACTTCTGTCCGCACCCATCGAAGTACAAAACACGGCACCCACAACTCCCGGTATTAGCATCTCGCCCAATCCGCCCGACGAGTCCGAGAACCTCATCTGTAGCATCGACACCAACAGCACCGATGCAGACAACGATGCGGTCATCTATCTGTACTCGTGGAACCTAGGCGGCGCCGTCACCAGCG
>JAACDH010000004.1 GCA_009936995.1 Rhodobacterales bacterium | reverse complement strand
ACATCAAAACTATGGTTGCACAGGCAATGGTGACCGTAACCCTGGGGATGCCTTCGAGCGCGCTCGGCCAGACCTTTTACGGGCCTAGCTGCCGACCTTGCGGGAAACCCCTGTTCCCTGCTACACTTCTCTCAGAAGGGCGGTTCATGTTGCCTCTCCTCTTTGATGGAGCGTGGTCTTGAGACACTGGCTGGCACACGTTTTACTGTTCTGCACTGCACTGGGTGCTGGGTGCGACCTGATTCTACCCGTCGACCCGGCCGAGACGGATGGCGACCCTGAGACTCCGGTCGATTCCGAGCCGAGCGAGTTCACGGTGCAGGTGGAGATCGACGTCGCTGAAGACATCGAGAACTACGCATACACCGCCCAGGTGACTGGATGCGCGTCAGGCGTCACCCTCACGGGCCTCACAGAAGCCGACACCGCATTCTCGCTGCTGCTCGAAGACACCGGGTGTGTCTTCGAGCTCGTCACGCTCACCATGGATGGCGTCGACTTCGACCTACCTGCGGCGGACTGGAGCGAAGGGGACGTGTACGACGCGCCCGCGGACGCCTCCGTGGCGCGCATCGAGGTCGCTCGAAACCTCCCCCTCACGGACCCGCTTCGGGGTGACGAAACCGTCGCACTGTCGATGAGCAAGTACGTGCGCACCATTCAGATTCTCACTCTCGAGGGAGTCGAGTCGTACGCGTACACGGCGGAGCTCACCCGCTGCGACTCCGGCTTCGGGTACGAACTCACGGAATCCGACTATGCCATCATGATCGGTTTGGGCGACACGAACTGTGCATTCAAGCTCGTGACGCTCACCGTGAATGGCACCACGTTCACCATGCCGGCAGCGGACTGGAAAGAGGGGGATGTGTACGTGGTGAAGGAGGGCTCCGAGTCCGTGAGCGTCAGGGTTGTTCGGAACCTGACCACCGGACCGTATGCACCAGAGGATGACGAAGGCGTCGAGATCGAGATCGGGATCGCAGACTGACGACGGTCCCTCGCCGCTACCTGTTCGCCGCCCGGCCCGAGCTCTGCGCGGGCGTCCGCCGAAGGGTGTGGCGCCAGCTGTCGCGCTGGTACACGCTGCGTGCCCAAGCGCGGGGGCAGCCTGCTGGCGCCACCGGGGCCGTCGTTGTGGTCCAGCGCTTCGGGTCTGCCCTGAATCTGAACGTGCACTTCCACATGCTGCTGCTGGACGGGGTGTTCGTGGAGGACGCCGACACTGTTCGCTGGGTCAAGGTGCCGGCACCCACGACCCAGGAGGTGCAGCAGCTGGTCACCGACCTCGCCCGAACCATCGAGGCCTGGCTGGACACCCAGGGCTACGGCTCGGACGACCCGTGCGACGAGGACCTGGACGACGATGCCAACGGCGCCCTGCTCGCCGCCTCGGTGGCGGGACGAACCGCCCTGGGCACCCGCGCGGGCGCCAAGGTCCGCAGGCTCCAGCGCGCGGACGCGAGACTGGCTGTCCGGAGCCCATCACTACCAGCTCGTCCCGCGCCCGCGTGGCCGCCACGTACATCAGGCAGCGTTCCTGGAACAGGAAGTCTTCCTCTGCCGCCTCGTCGCTGAACTTGCCCTTGGGTCGCATGGGGAACACCCCGTCCTGGACCGCTACCAGCAGCACCCGCGAGAACTCGGTGCCCTTCAGGTTGTGCATCGTGGACACCCGAATAGCGTCCGGGTGGAAACCTCCGAGTTCATCAGTGTGGTCCTCACCCGTCAGTGCCAAGACAGAACCGCGAGCAGACCAAGAACCTACTCGGGGGAACCTACGTCTCTACCTTCACGGTGGACAGAGAAAACAAAAGAAAAAAACAGTGCCCGGTTCGTCCCGCGCCTAACGCCTGGTTCTGCCGCGACGGCGGGCGAAGCGCGACGAGGGCCGCAGGCCCGGTCGTCTGCAGCAACCGTACGTTAGGCGCGCGCCACCTAGGCAGGCCCGGGGGACTGGGTCGACACAGAGGGTGCCAGCCCCTCTCCGACTCCCACCTGGCAGTCGCCTGTTGGAGGCATAGGACCTATAAAACGCTAATGCTTCTTATCCTCCTGCGTCCATTGTCACCGAATCCACCAGGATAGCGAGTGAGCCACTGCTGTCCCAGACACAGGTGCTACGCCACCGCAAAGAGCCTGCAGAGGGGTAGCCCCAGGCCGTTGCCCAGTCTCCAGCCAAGGGCGACCGCGGTCTGCAATCCAGAGGACTCGAAGGCGGGAATCACCGAATAGGGAGTGCGTTCAACCGCCTCGCCGCGATGACCCGCTGTATGTTGCCTGCGTGAGCGCTACGACTAGTCCTGGCTGCGCACCTGCGCGTGAATGGACGCCGCGAGCTCGTTCAAATCGTAGGGCTTGATCAACACAGGGAACTGCATCTGCTCGTTGCTGCCGGCTTGGAAGCGTCGCTCCTGGTCGTAGCCAGTCGCGAGCAGGATGCCGATGCTCGGATACCGGCGCGCGACCTCCTTGGCGAGAGGATAAGACGCATT
>JAACDH010000075.1 GCA_009936995.1 Rhodobacterales bacterium | reverse complement strand
ATCTACACCGCTGCGCCCAGCAGGCGACCTTGTCTGGCGGACTACCGCGAACACCAGCAGCGCTCCGAAAATTGCCGGGAATAGGCCCCTACACGGCCGGAGCCATCGCCTCCATCGCCTTTGGTGAGCCGGCCGCGCTGGTCGACGGCAATGTCGAACGAGTGATGTGCCGTGTAGACGGTCGCTCCGAAGATCCACGCAGCACTCCGGGTAAAAAGGCGCTGTGGGCACGATGTGATGCCCTCCAACAGAATCGACCCGATCAGAGCCATCCCGGCGACCTCAACCAGGCGTTGATGGAGCTCGGAGCAACCCTCTGCACCCCCAAGAAGGCACGCTGCAACGCCTGCCCGTTGGCAGACTTGTGCGTAGCTCGACGCACAGGTCAGGTGTCTGTACTCCCCAACAAACCGAAACGCGTCAAGCCGGTGCCCGCCTACGGAAGCTGGGGTGTCTGCCGACGTGAGGATGGCGCGGTCCTGATGGGAAAACGACCCGAAACTGGTCTATTAGCTGGATTATGGGAGCCGATAGGCACCGGCTTATCACTGCAAGCGGTCGAGGAGGACGAGCTTGTGCGGGTATTCGAGGAGCGCGCGGGCGTTCGCGCTGAAGTGGTGTCGGAAGTGGGGACGGTCCGTCATGTCTTTACCCACCGCAAACTCGACTCTCGAGTGTTCGTGATGACGGTGGCGCAGGGGCCACTTCGCTGTGGTGCCTACTATCAAAAGGTGGCTTGGGTCCAGGCCGATTCAGTGGGGCTGTCAACCCTGGCAAAGCGAATGCTGGATCTCGAATGGAGCTTCCGGTAGACACAACAGATGCCAACAGTCGCTGTCATCGTCATCGGGGAGGAGATTCTCTCTGGTAAATTCGTGGACGAGAACGGTCCCTTCTTCATCAAGCGGCTTAGTGCGCTCGGTGCCGACCTTCGCCGACTGCTGGTGATTGGCGACGAGATCGACCTGATCGCCAGGGAAGTCGCCTGGGCCTCCGCCGAATACGACTGGGTCATCACCACCGGTGGTGTAGGCCCCACGCACGACGACGTCACGCTAGAGTCTATTGCCCAAGCGCTCCAGGTGCCGCTGGTTGAGCATCCCGCATTGGTTCAGCTGCTCAAAGACTTCGATATCAATCTAAACAGCGCCGCCCTTCGCATGGCACGAGTCCCTGAAGGCAGCACGCTGATCAACGCTGGCGATGGTCGTTTTCCGGTGCTTCGTGCCCAGAACGTGTTCGTTTTGCCCGGCGTTCCAAAGCTAATGCGAAAGAAATTCGTCCAAATCGAAAACCACTTTATCGGCACCCCTCCCACCACACGGCGGCTGTATAGCGCTGCCGACGAGACCCAGATCGCGGCAGAACTCTCCGCGGTGCAGTCCGAGTACCCTCAAGTTGCCATCGGCTCCTATCCTCGTTTTAATGAAGACCCATGGAACGTCATCATCACCTTAGAATCTCGTGATTCGACTGCCGTAGAGCAAGCGATGGCCGCGCTGCGAAGCGTATTACTGCTGGTCGACGGACCAGCACCCGAACCAAAGCAGTAAACAAGTGTCGCGGACAGTGTGAGTCTGCCGATGAGCCCAGTACACTAGTGAGGACCGAGTCGGCGTACATCGGTCGATCCAGGAGAGCAGTGAGCAAACCCAATCACGCGCTAGTCGCCACGGTCGCCTATTTCGGCGATGTGGTCGAAGAGCACCAGGTCCCTAGGGGGCGGTCGCTGCAGATCGGCGGCAATAGTACATCCCTGGCTGTACCGATGCCGTTGGGCGTGGACTTCTTGGCGCGGTGCTCATGGACCCATTCCCAGACGGTCGCCGTGGTTGATGGCCGCGGTCGCCAGTATGTCCTCACTCCCGACGACAGCGTCAGCCTCGAGATCGGTCCGATTCAGCTCAAGTTCACCTTGGCGCCTCAGTACAGCTTTCGCCGAACGTCTTCGTTCAACCTGGTCGCCAGCGCCGCTTGGTTGGCCATTGTGCTGATGGCCACCGTCTCAGTCGAAACGGCGGGTATGGTCACCGAGAACATCTGCCCTTGGACGGGTCTTTTCTGCCCGCTGCCCGAACGCGACGACGGCCAAGATGCCTTCTTCACCGCCGAATACCTCGCTCGTCTGCTCAAGGAAGACTACGCCGGTGACGACGAGGGCGTGATCAGCCGAGACTTCGACCGGGAAGACATCGGAAAGGACTCCAAAGCCATCTACATGCCCGCCGGTCATGACGGCCCTACTGATAAAATGGGCGGCGCCGAAGAGACCGCACCCGATCCGGTTCGCACCCCAAAGGTCGAAGACCTCGTGCTGCCCGAGAAGGGCGACGGCTCCGAGTCGCCTCTGTTTATCGACAGCGAAGATTCCGAAGTGGCGATCCCAGCCCAAGAAGCCACCGAGGACGATGGAAAGACTGACTTTGGTTCGGACGAAGCGTCTGACGAGGATCCCAACATCGCCGAGGCCCCTGCCGAGGAAGAGCAGGGTTGGGGTATTCAAGACTGGTACGACGAGCGAGATGCCAGCATCGACGACCTTGAGATCGAGCTGATGGTCAAGGCGGCCAAACCGCAGATCAGGACCGCCCCCGACGACCCTTCCGCGCTAAGCGTTCTCTCGTATTACCAATACCTAGGTGAACAATACGACGACGCCCTCGACACCTACGACAAGTACATCAGCCTTTATCCAGACCGCGCCGAGGGGTACAACAACAAGGCCCTCATCTACAAGCGTCAGGGCGACTTCGCCCTCGAGGAACGCCTGTACCGCGTTGCCTTGGCGCTCTCGCCGAACGATGTCACCGCCATGAACAACTTGGCCGTCTGTCTGGGTCACCAAGGTCGATTCGAAGAGGCTCACGCGCTGATGGTAGCGCTGGAAACCCTCGACAAAGACGAACCGTACGCCGATCTTCACCGGGCGAAGATCTACGCTTCTCAGGGCGAAGACGCCCTGGCGCTCCAGTTTCTCGACAAGGCGCTGATGGGAATGGCCAAGCTTGACACCCTGCACCACATCGAGTTCCGCCAAGACATCCGGCTCGACCCCAGCTTTGCGAAACTTCGAAGCTCCCGTGAATTTCGAGATATTTTGGTCCGATACTATGGAGACGACACACCACTTCAGGATTAGCCGTGAGCCAGCTTCACATCACCCTGCGATTCAACGACGTCTTGATTGAGGACAAGGTGATCAACGGGCTGAATGGGGTTCGGCTGGGAGAGGCACCCGACGCTGCCGTTAAATTCCCGGGCGCTAATTTGTCGGTGCGGTCTGGGAAAAATGGTGTAGTGATCGATGGCGAATCATGGGGAGCCACGGCTCGGCTAACCTATGGAGAGGTGACCCTCGAGCTGCGCGAAGTGGTGTTTAATCCAACAGAAAAGGACTGGAGTTGGATGCCTGATCCGGTTATTTTGGTGGCCACCGTCGGCCTAATTACGGCGGCAGCATTTGCCGACACCCTTCAGCAGGTGGGACTGAGCGAGACGGTTCGAACCGAACAGGTGCAGCGCGCACGGGTCTCTGCCCAGCCCGGGGGTTATTTGCAGGAAGAGCAAGCGGACACCGGCCTGGCCT
>JAACDH010000496.1 GCA_009936995.1 Rhodobacterales bacterium | reverse complement strand
GTGCCCACCAAGTGTCATCCATAATGGTGAGGCTGTAGGCCGTTCCGGTGCAAACGTCGTTAATCGCAAATTTTCCCTCGGCGTCAGTGGTACCCTCGAAGGCCTTACAGGTCATCATGGCGTCTTCGGCGAGCGACTTAGCGACGATACGGGTTTCAACGATTGCTGCGCCAGTCAGGCCGTCTTTCAGCGTACCCTCGATGGAAGCAGACGAGCAGCCGACCACAAGGGCCAGAGCGAAGAGCGAAGAGCGTTGAATCATAGGTGCCTCCCAGCAGGACTAAATGCTACCGGAGTTGACACGTTCCGGCAACTAGCAGGAAGAAACCGGCAAGACAGCATCCACCTCGCGGACCAACAACTCGCACCGCGCGCGAACCTGCTGAGGCCAGTTTTCTCCATCCGTTCCCGCTGCGGGAAACAGCACCGCTCGCGAAGAGGTAATCAAGGCTCCAAGCCCATCGGCTCGGGCGTGGCGAACAACGTCGTCTGCTGTAGCCCCTTGGGCGCCGAAGCCCGGTACCAAGAACCAGGCGTTGGGCATTTGGTCGCGCCAAGCGCTGGCCTCTTCGGACACCGTGGCGCCAATGACCGCACCGATCGGACCGAAGCCAGATGCGCCGAGGTTGGCGTCGTTCTGCGCGGTGATCCAAGCGGCCACCCGAGGTGCAATGGCCCCCTCGCCTTGAGCTTGCCATGCGCCGGAGCCCGGATTGGACGTGCGAACGAGCACGAAGGCGCCCTTGCCGTTGGGGCTGCGCTTCAGGAACGGCCCCATCGATTCGGGACCCAAGTACGGGGACAAGGTGACGGAGTCGGCCGCCATCACGCCATCGTCGTCGAGCGTACCTTGGGCGTAGGCCTCGGCTGTGGACCCAATGTCGCCACGCTTGGCGTCGAGCACGACCAGCAACCCCTGCTCGCGGGCGTGGCGCACCACATCTTCGAGCGCCAAGATACCCGGTGCGCCGAGCGCCTCGAAGAAGGCCACTTGGGGCTTCACCGCAGCCACCAGGGGTGCCACCACGTCGACGGCCCCCAGGCAGAACAGCCGGGCCGCAGCGGCGAGTGAGGCGCGGTCAGTGCGCCCATTCACCAGGCTGTGGGGCAGCCGGCTAAGGTGGGGGTCGAGACCTACGCAGGTACAAGAACGAACCGCCTGAACGCGATGCGTCAGGCGGTCTCCGAATCCGATCAGCGAAGAGGTCAGGATGATTACTCCTTGAGGTCTAGCACAACCTCGTAGGTTGGCATGGGCGGACGCTCTTCACCCTCTTCCACTTCTGGGGCTTCCCAGTCTTCGGGCCAAGGAATCACGACGTCCTTAAAGCGGAGGGCCACACAGCGGGCGACCACAGCCGTCTTCAGGCGGGACTTCTCGTTCAAGTCCACCTGGATCTTGCCTTTCGAGGTAACGCCCAGGTCGATCATCATCTTGCCGGTGGTCTCTTCCTCGCCCTCGTCGCGAGCGACGGTGAGGCAATGGTCGATAGCGCCAACTTCGCGGATCAGGTAGTCGACCACAACGGCCTCTTCGACCTGGTCGCCTTCGACCTTGGTGACGGTCATGCGAGTGTTCTCGGGAGCGGGCACGTCCCAGAGGGCGGCCGCTTCGTCGCGGACTTCAACGGCGTCGTCGTTGGTGAAGTGGCACCAGTTCTCGTTGCCTTCGAGCTTGCCATCGACAACGCTAGAGGTCCAGGCGAGACAGCCGTTGGCGATGTCCTTCATGCGGGAGCGCTCGCCGATGACGAGGTGTAATCCTGTGGCCTCGGTGGCCTCGGACACGGAGGCCGCGAGCTCAACTTGCTCTTCGGCCTCGGTTTCGCCGAACCAGTAGACCGGGCCCCACTTAAAGTTGTTGTCGCCAGCGGGCGTCCACACTTCGGTCTTTAGGTCGCGCTCGGTGCCGAGTTGAAGCTCCATGAACGTGAACTGCAGGTAGGCGAGCTCGGCGGGAACGTCTACGTCGCCCTTGACTTCGCTGGCGCGGAGCATGAGCAGCGCGTGGCCATCCGGGGTCATCTCGAGGGCTGTGATGGCCTCGTTGGCATCGGCGCTACCGCCCATGACCAGGAGGGGGCGGAGGGCGTTCAGGTCGTTGACCTCGGCCAGCGGAGTGTCGACCTTATCCCAGCCGGCGCCGTTCCAGGCGTATTGGCGGGTCCACGCTTCGTCGGTGTACACGAGCACGTCGCCGAAGCCACCCTTGTTGGGTGTGACCGCCACGGGCTTGCCGTCGACCGTTAACAGGGCCGAGTGAAGGTCACCGCCCATCTCGGTGAACAGCGCGACAGCGGGCGCGTAGTTGCCAATGGCTTCGAGGCCGCTGGTACGGGTCATCTCGATTAGGCGGCTGCCGCCAACGAGGCTCATGATGGCGAGCGTCGCGAACACATCGAGGAGCGTGTAGCGTTCGACGACTTCACCCAGCTCGGAGAAGAAGCCGAAGAAGGCGACGACGACCGCGATGACCATGGCGATCCAGCCGAGGGTAGCGACCGGCGCCGCGACCTCGCCCCAGAGCGCGATGGCGCTTAGCAGGTCGGCAGATTGCGCGGCGACACCATCGTGGCCGAGGGCCGACAGACGACTGCTCATGACCAGGGCCTTGGAGCCGTAGGACACTGCAAGCAGCATGCAGACGGAGGAGACGAAGCGCATACCAGCGACCCGAGGACCTTGCTCGTCAAGCGCGCGCTTGAACGAACCGAACGAAACGCCGAATCCGGCGAAGACCATCAGGCCCGCCAAAATAGTCGCGTCAGCGCCTACCCCTGCACGCGCGCCAACCACACCGACGACGATGGCGCCGACCCCGGTGACCAAGGCCGCCAGGCCGCCAGACCCCATGGTGCGCTCGGTGTCGTCGCCAGCTGCGAAAGCACCCGCGCTTGCGGCCCAGGTGCACAGGGCGAACACGAAGGCGGCGACCCAGCGGGAGAGGGTGTCGATGGCGAGAACGCCGTTGAGGCCGTCCATCGCCGTTTGGCCGATCATTGCGGGCTCTGCCGCCGCGATGCTGGTGTAAACTTCGGCCGAGGCTTGCCACGCGCCCAACGCGCCGACGATAACCGTCAGCATGGGCAGGAGGACCCAAGCCGCGAGGGGGATGCGTCGTTTAGTGAACGCCATTCCGCCCATTGCGAGGGCCGCGACGGCCGCGACGGCGCCGAGGCCAAGAACGACGAGCGAGAGGCTGCCGCCAGCTGAGATGAGATCCGACATCGATGTCTCCTGGAAGATCCGGCCATGTTTAACAGAGATCCCGACTCCAGTTCTGTCCACTCGGTGTGAACCCTGTCAAAACCTCTCCGCAACGGTACTTCCACCCTCGTTCAGACCTCACGTTGATGGTTTCACTGCGGCAACCACGGTGCCAGAACTGTTTAGCCCCCTTGACAAGCGCATCTGAACGTCCCACAGGTGACTCACGGAGCGTGCTATGGACCTCGTAATCAACGACCCGAAATGGGTGAAGCCCACAAGCTACAGCCTACTCGAGCGTACATTTCTTCCCCTCATGAAAGATGAGCGCGACCTCATCTTCATCCGAACCTCGGCGCTGCTCTCGCTCACGGTATTCCCGCTAGCCATCGCGCTGTTCCTGTCACCGGCCGAGATCGTCTGGATGGCGGCGTTACCGTACATCGGGTTCGTGTTCTTGAACTTTGGCGGACGCTTCGGACTGATGCTTCACGCCACGGGTCACCGTCCCATCTTCAAGCGCGAGTACAAGTTCATTCAGAACTACATCCCCTTCGTCATGGGGCCCTTTCTGGGTCACACGCCCACCTCGTTCGCGGCCCACCACATGTGGATGCACCACGCCGAGAACAACATGCTCGGCGACGCCTCCAGCACCCTCCCCTACAAGCGCGACAGCTTCTTCCACTTCCTGCACTACTTTGTGCGGTTCTTCTTCATGGGTCACTTCATCCTCACCCGGTACTTACTGATTCGCGGACGAAACAAGACCGCGCTTCGATTCTGGTTCGGCGAGCTCTGCTGGTTTGCCCTGGCCGGCCTAGCCCTGTCGATCAACGCACCTGCGGCCTTGGTGGTGTTCATCATCCCCATGCTGATGATGCGATGGCTGATGATGGCTGGTAACTTTGCCCAGCACGCCTTCATCGACGTCACCGACCCCGACAACGGCTATAAAAACAGTAACAACCTGGTCAATGCTGGCTACAACCACAAAGCGTACAACGATGGCTACCACATCGTCCACCACCTCAAGCCAGCCATGCACTGGACCGACATGGCCCAGTACTTCGAAGACAACATGGACAAGTTCGCCGAGGCCGACGCCGTTTGCTTCGACGGCCTGGGCGACAACCAATCCATCTGGTTCAACCTGATGTTCAAGCGCTACGACAACCTGGCCAACCACCTGGTGAACTTCAAGGGCCGCACCCACGAAGAGAAAGTCGCCTTCTTAAAGAGCCGCGTGCAGACCCAAGTCGGCGAAATTCCGCCCATTCTCTTCTGGGAAACCGACGCAGACGTGGTCCGATTCGATCGCAAGACCGGCGTCTCGGTCAACCAGGCACTCGCCACCGAGTAGAACGATGTGGACTCCACGGTGCTGCAGGCATAAGAACGGTGGGACGCTCCCGTAGCTCAGCTGGATAGAGCAACGGCCTTCTAAGCCGTGGGTCACAGGTTCGAGCCCTGTCGGGGGCACCACCATTTTCCTTGACAGGACGACCGCCGCCCCCCACCATTTCACCACCAAGAGGTGGAAATGGCTCGAAACGGCAACGTCAGGAAGAGGCGCGACACCGGCCGTTACGAGGTCAACTGGCGCGATGCGACCGGCACCCGACGTTGGCGGACGTTCGACACAAGAAAAGCCGCCGACCGATTCCTGAACAAGGAGCGGGCCGAGCTCGACGCGATCCGAGCGGGTGTCCAGCCGAGCCTGCTACAGGACAAGACCTGGGAAGATCTGGTCGAACTCTGGAAAATAAAGAAGTCAGCAAAGCGCTCTCTGCGAGATGACCTCAGCCGAATCCGCAATCACCTGGAGCCCGTGGTCGGCGGAATGCGCCTCTCCGACATGGGTCCATCGGTCGTGACTCGGCTTGAGGCGATTCAGCGCGCCAAAGTAGAGCACAACCAGCTCGCGGCAAGCACATCCCGCAAGGTGCTCATTCTGTACGGCAGCTTGATGAAGCTGGGTGTGCGGGAACAATGGGTCGCTCAGGCTCCGATCCTAGAGTTGCCGACCGAGATCGAGCACGACTACAAGTGGATCCACACCGCGGACGAAATGCGCGCACTGATCGCTGCGGCCAGAGAGGAGGAATATCCTGGCCTGCCAGAGCTATACGCGACCGCGCTCTACACGGGTCTGCGCAGCGGAGAGCTGGCTGCCCTTCAATGGAGTGACCTCGATTTCGCCAACAAGTTGCTCACCGTGAGCAGGAGTAACGACACGGTCACCAAGAGCGGCAAGGTACGGCGGGTTCCGTTTTCCAGCGCTCTCGCACGAATGTTGATGCGGTGGAGGCCCATTTGCCACTCGCCAACTCTGGTGTTTCCGAACCTAGCAGGCACGAGGATGGGTAAAAAGGCTCGTGCCAAGGATGAAATATACAAACGCTGTCTGAAGCGAGCCAAGATTCCGCCCATGACTTTTCACGCCTT
>JAACDH010000495.1 GCA_009936995.1 Rhodobacterales bacterium | reverse complement strand
CGTCATCCCCAAGTCGCGGTCGAGTGCTTAGCACTGTGGCGCTGTTATGATTAGGGCTTCCGTGAACCCGGAGCAGTCACTCATGAGCTGGCCCTCCTGGATCGAACCTATGCGCGAAGCGTATTTGGCAAACACCGCCAGCGTTTGCCTATTGCACGGGCCGGGCGTCGCCCGTGGAAGTTGGCAGGTCGACGGAGAGGCCGTCAACTGCATCAAGATCCTCACCGCATTCCTTTCCGGCAGCCGCGAAGTGGTCGGGCTGCTGGCCCCTCCCCAGGCCTTGCGCTTCGAGGGGCTGGGAGATGTAGGTCAATTCGAGCGCTTGGTTTCTACCGCCATGGTGTTGAACGGCGTGCATCTGCCTCTTCAAGACGATGTGCCGGCGGAGGCTCTCGGTAAGATTTGGCTGGCACTCGCGACCCAGAACACACCCCAGGGCTACGTAGTTGCGGAGCTCGCAGAGATCTATCCAGGCCAACGAGAGCGACTCATCGAGCTGGGCGCCGAGGCGCCAGATCTCTGGAATTGGTGCACCCACTCACGTATCCGGGACGCCAACCACATCGTGTTGTTGCTCACCGAGGACCTCACCAAGGTTCGGAGCGAGCTGGTCCAAGCGGCCCATCTGGTCCAGGTCCCCATGCCTGGCATCCGCACCACTCCGGTCTCTCCAGCGCCCGAACCGGTATCGCCCACCGCACCCAAGCTCTCCGACGATGCCCTCAATACGCTGAAGGTCGAGGTCGAAGCTGCCGTGCGGCTTGGGCTCGACAGCCATCCCACCGACCACTGGGCCGCCAAGATCCCGTTTATGGACGCCGCAGCCCAGGTTCTCACCGCCCACACCGGCTCTCCAGGTCCCCTCGACTGGTCCGTCGACGAAGACGGCAAGGCCATCGCCACTGGAGACGGTGCCGAGTCCTTCCTCTCCTACTGGCGAAGCGACATCGTCCTCGACGCGTCCGCGGGCATGATCCTAAGCGACATGAAGGGCGGCCTGGTCCCCGACGAGCTCAGCGCCACCGGTCTTCGAGCGTTGACTAAACGTCTGTTTCGCGCAATTTAGCGGTTCTCGCCAAGGCGAACTCGTACACCAGCCTGATCGGAAACCACAAACACGTCGCCAACGGTGTTCCGCTAGAGTCGGGCGTCCCCGTAAGCCGGTTCAAAGTCACCCTCGCCGACCGCCATGCCTTGAATCGCGAATATGATTCGATAAGGTAGAGTCCTAGGGAATAAAGCCAAACAGGCGTTCGAAGTTCTCTTCTAGTTGGGCCTGCACCTCTCCGATGCCACATCCCCACAGCTCGGCCGCATAGTCGACAGTACCAGCGACGTTTTTCGGCTCGTTGACGACGTCCTTATCTGGCCCTAGATAAGGACAATCCGTCTCGAGGAGCACCTTGTTGCGGGGCAGTTTCTGCAACAGCATGGTAAAGTTCTGCGCGCGGCGGGCGTTGGCGGGAATGGACAAGTAGTGGCCTTCGAGGTTGCCAATCCTTAGACCGAGCTTCACCTTGGACGAATAGCAATGCCAGTTCACCTTCGGGGCACCCATCTCGATCAAGATCTCCATGGCCCGTTGCTCGGCTTTGCGGGTGTGCACAATCACTGGTTTATCGGCTTCCATCGCCAGGGATACCCGATCGCGAAACCCCAACTCCTGCTGCGCCCACAACGCTTCGGGAACCCAATAGTGATCTAGCCCGATCTCTCCGACGGCGACGGCGTCGTCGAGATGGTCGCGGACCCATGCGACCGCTTCCGAAGACGGAACAGGTGCGGCGTCCCGTACGTAGGTCTCTCCCATGGCCAACATCTCGGGCAGAACGGCGTCCACCGGGTAGAGCCCAAACGCAGCCTTGACCAGGTCCGGAGCCCGTGACTGCAGTTCCAATACTGCGGCGTTGTCGCTGGGGTTCAGGCCGTTACTGATAATCGTGGTGACCCCCGCAGACCGCGCAGCTGCCAAGACCTCGGCCTCGCGCGCGAATAACCGTTTGTCCGTCAGATGTGCGTGAACGTCGAACAGCCCCATTCCGGCCTCCTCGACGCCTTCCTATCCGGTGCTTGTCTTCGACGCTGCGTACGCGGCCACAGCTCTTCGCAGGGGGGCTCCACCAGATGACGCCGAAGATCGGGACCCGGGCGCTCGTTGGTTGTCACCTAGTTCAGGCGTTTGCATGGGAGGGAAAATATCCTCACCCAAGAATCGAACCCGTTCGGACTTCTCAACGGCCCGCTCCGCCAACGCCTCTAGACCAGCGATTCGCTGTTCGAGCGCTGCCATGTCGGATGAGAGAAATGCGTCCGACATCTGGGCAGATTGTTGCATCAGCGCCAGTGACTCGAGCTGGGTCGCTGCCTCGGCGGCGGAGTGATCGACCGCTGTATGGTCGCCGCCCGAGAGCGCGACCGCTAGAATCTGGCGTGCTCGTACCAAGGTCGCCTCGGGGCTCACGCCGTCTACCAAGCTGGTTCGGCCGGAGCCACGGCTGGCATATGGAACTCCGTCTGCGCCTTTCTGGTACGATACCCGCGCCGCTTGAGCTCGACCACCAGCTGCACGACTCTGTGCGGCGACCCGGGAGCGGACGGACCGCTCTTGAGAACT
>JAACDH010000494.1 GCA_009936995.1 Rhodobacterales bacterium | reverse complement strand
CTAATGATGTACCGTTGCTTTCCGGCCTCGGCAAGGTGGTCTTCGATGAGGGTATTGGCCTCGAGAACCAGCTGGTACGAGAGGGTAAGGGGGATGACATAAACCTCGGAGTCGGTGCGTCCAGCGGCGCGCATTTCCTGCCAGGCGATAGCGCCGGTGCCCAAGAGCCCCTTCTTGACCTGGGTCTCGACTTCTCCACTGCGGGCGCGGGTGCCGCCGGGGAAAAACAAACTGTGGTGGCGTGTGGTGAGGCAGCGGACCGAGTAGTCCTTGAGGACGTATTTGTACAGTCGTGCCTGCTTGAGACGGTCGACGGTATAGGCGCCCAAACGATGCATCCACCAACCCATGACTGGATTGCTGAACAGGTTGAGGCCAGCGCCGTACACAAACGGCGGCAAGCCAGCTTCGTACAACGCCAGTCCAATAAGTGGGCTGTCGAGATTGGACACGTGAGTGGGCGCCAGAATGAGCGTGGCTTCGCGGGAGAGCTCGCGGATGAGCTTGATGTCGCCCGAAATCTGAATGCGACTGTTTTGGCTACCCGTCCAGTCGCGGAGACCGCCTTTTCGTCGTGCCAGGAGGCCGTTCAGGCCTCGGGGCAGCATTCGCGTGGCGAACTTGTAGACCCGACGGTCGAAGTTACCGTGGACTTCGTCGGCCCATGCGCCGACCAAGGCGAGTCCTGTTTGCGTCTGTTCACTGCGACCTTCGCGAACAATGGCACGAGCGAGGGCATTCAACCGCGCTTCGTGAGCCTCGTCGGGGGGGGCGCGCCGGAGCCGCTTTCGCTCGTGGAATAAAGCGTCTTCGAGGATGTCGAGTAGGGCGAGGTCGGACATCTGGTCTAAACGACGTCGAGAGCGTTCGATGAGTTCGCGAACAACGACGTGTCGCGGTTGCGGGCGGTACAGACCCGTCTCGGCGTGATGCACTACACCCCCTCTAGAATTCGGATGGCGTTGCCGTCTTCGGTGGCTTCGATCAGGGCTTCGGCGAACAGGACTTCGCAGTGATCGAGCAGCTCGTTTTCGTTGAAGCCTGTGGCGCTGGCGAGTTTGGGGACCGGCAGCGAGTTTGGCTTGCGCAGGGCGTCGAGGATCTTGAGGGCGGACTTTGGCAGGACCTTGAGGTCGATGGGTTCGCCGTTTTCTTTTCGGTGCCAGGCGCGAATTTTACCGAGCAGCCCGATGGGCAGACCGAGAACCTCGCGCCACCAATCCAAGGAGAGGTCTTCGTCGGCGTTCATCATGCGGGTGAGACGCCGCGCTTCGACGGCGCTGAGGGGCGACGGGGTGAGTGTGATTGCGCCCTTGGCCACTATGGACTGAATGGGGCGGTCAGCGTGCAATAAGATAAGCGCCTTCAGACCATCTCGGAGGATGAGCAGCGACAGTTTTTGGGCGTTTTTACTAGAACCTCGGAGCACAGCCACAGTGGGCGCACCCTCGGATTTGATGGCGGCCAGCGTCTGCCGAATGTCGGAGGATTTGTGGTACCGAAGCCCCTCTCGTCGGGCGAATTCGACGGCTTCTGAGATGAGCGTGCGTCGACCGCTGCCAGGCGGGCCATAAACGACCACGACGCGAGGCTCGCCATCGGCGGCACCTACCACGGCCTTACGCAAGGCGTCGCGTTCTTCGAACATACCGAGGATAGGTTTGGCTGGCGGACTGGAAGGTACCTTGTGCAGGGAGGCCTTGACCTCAGCGATGGAATCGGGCCGGTGTTTCGGGGACCGCGACAACAGCGAGAGCAGCAGGTGGTTTAGGGCCGCGGGGATATCCGGGTACAGAGCAGCCGGCGGCGCCGGGAGGCTGACCAAGGGCAGGTAGGTGAGGGCCGCGGGATCGGGCGCGACGAAGGGCGGCCGACCACAGATGCAGGTGTAGAGCAGCGCCCCCACGCCATAGAGATCGGTGGTCGGGATGCTGGGTGCGTCGCCCTTGAGCAGCTCTGGGGCCGCGTAGCCGAGGGTGCCCTTAAAGCCGCTCGGGGCGTCGCCGGGCAGGGTGGCGATGCCCATGTCGATCAGGCGAAGCTGTCCATCTTTGTCGATCAGAACATTCGACGGCTTGATGTCTCCGTGGACCACGCCATGGCCGTGAAGGTAGGTGAGGACGTCCAGTAGCTGGTGGGTCACGTCCAGCACCTTTTCGAGGTCTTGGACCTGGGACCACTGATCGATCTGACTACCCTCGATACGCGCCATGGCGATCCACCCGTAATCGTCTGCCGCTTTGTGCAGAACGGGTAATCCCGGGTGGCTGCCCAGGCGCAGGACTTTCGTTTCGCGCTGTAGGGCTTTGCGGTGGCCTTCGGTGCGTGCGACCTTCAGCACGACCTCGGCGTCGTCTCCCGTTAGGGGTGAAGCCAACCAAACTTGAGACTGTGACCCTGTGGCCAACAGCCGCAACAGCTGGTAGGGACCGACCTTACCGTGAACCTTCTCCGCCATCGATGCGCGTCCTTCGTCGCCCGAGCATCTTGGGCGGATACATAGAATAACAAAGGCTCGCTCTCATGCCCGAACCTACGCTCCACATTGCGCTGTACCACCCAGAGATTCCGCCCAATACGGGCAACATTGGAAGACTCTGTGTGGGGATCCGTGCGCGCTTACACGTAGTTCATCCGATCAGCTTTTCGATGGACGCGAAGCAGGTGCGACGCGCAGGGCTGGACTACTGGAAGCACGTCGACCTGATGGAGCACGCCAGCGAAGAAGATTTCTGGGCTTGGGTGGGCCAGCGGCGGGTCCATTTGCTGAGCGCCAAAGGCGGTCGTGGACCCTTTACACAGATGAACTACCAGTCCGACGACGTGCTGGTCTTTGGCCGGGAGACCAAGGGCCTGCCCGACGAACTTGTCGATGCGCATGGCGCTTGGCAGATCCCGATGCTTCCGGGGCCCATTCGGAGTCTGAACCTATCGAATGCGGTTGCGGTTGTGGCCTACCACGCCTTGGCCCAGGTTCAGCCGGACTTGTTCTAGAGCGCTATTCTTGCGCCGAGATGCCGAGCCACACCGCCGTTCAAACCGACGTTGACGTGACCGTACACCTTCAACAACAGGATGTTGGCTTGCAAGCCTCCAAAGAAGCGCCCGCCCTGTTGCAGTGCGGCGCCCTCTCCTGCGAAGTCCAAGGACGCGGTGCCGATTCTCTGGTTGTTGATGGTGCCGTTGATGGTGGCCGAGAGGGGACCGCTGAGGCTGGCTTGGCTGGCGCTGTCCGCTAGGTTGTAGTCGAAGGCGCCGCCCACATAGACGGTGGCGACCAAGACCCGCAAGTTGGTGCTGAGCTCTACCGGTACAGACTGACTGAGGGTGCGGATGTCGTACGCGCCGGAGGCATCCCAGCTGAGGCTGCCGTCGTCGATGGGCGCCGTGACCGGGATGGGTTGTCGCAGGGCCAGGGTGTACTCAGTGCGCTCGTAGCCCGAGGTGAGGTCGATTCCGCCCCATTCGGTGACCTTGGCGTTGATGCCCGGAATGACCTTGACTTGGAGGTGACCGCCGATATTGTTCATCGACCCTCCAAATTCTCGGCCGGAAGGCAGCTTCATACTCATGCCATTCACGTACAGCTTTACGCCATCGAAGATCCCGTGCTCTTTCTCGTTGTCGCCGATACCGAGGTTTATACCAGCCATCAATGTGAGCTGAGCCGCAAATCCGCCCTTGGGTAGCACATCGCCGCCCTTCTTAAACGAAAAGCCCGCTTCGTGGGCGCCAGAGCCGACACTTCCGCCCACCTCGAACTTTTTGATGTTCGAGGCGTAGTCGACGCCCATTCCCTTGAGAGAGATGGCGGCAGCTTCGGCCATGGAAGTGGAGAGTTGATCTTGGGCGTCTGCCTTCAGCAAACTGCCGATGGCGCTATTCAGCTCATTCTCTAAGTCCGCCTCGCTAATGGGGGCATCCGAACGCAAGGTGATGTCGAGCTGTGGGCCATGTGCGGCGGTGGACAGGCCGAGCGCGAGGCCGGCTAACAAGATGCGATGCATGAAGTCTCCTGACACACCCTATCAGCGCAAGCTGTGGTCTGCAGACGGAGTTGTTTCTCACAAAACGCCATGCTGGCGGTTGTTCGATTTTCTAAGGTGGAACGGCCCCAAAGGGTGAGCGCGCCGAGGAGATATAATGAGACGATTTACGGCTACCCTTCTCGCCCTGACACGTCTACCTCGAAAGCCCCCTGTGCGGTCAGCTTCGTGTTCCCCGACCCGGCCGATTTCACCGAGAACCGGTACTTCACCGTTGAAGCGGCGGCGCTTCTCCTGTTCTTGGGCGTCGCGTTCGTCAGCATCGATGACATGGAGATGAGCGGCTTGTTCGCCTCGGATCTGTCTCAGTTCGAGGGCGGCACTCTAGCCGGCTCCTTCGATGCCACGTCGCTCGACGGCATCATGGGAGGCGACACCTGCGACCTCTTGACCACGTTCAACGTCTCCTGCGAAGAATACGACGACGGCACGGGCCCGCACTGCCTCACCGTCTATGTCGACAACATCGTCGGACCGGTGGTGCCCGGCCTCGATGTGGTCACCATCACCCAAGATGACGTCGATAACAATCCGTCTTGTGCTGTCACCACGCCCTAATCTAGGTCGACGCCTTAATCTAAGGAGTCGACCGCCGCCGCCAGCCGTCCAACCTGTTGGGCGTGTTCGCGGGTGGTGATCAGCAGGGTGTCTCCGGTGTCTACGATGACCAAACCGGAGACGCCCAGCGTCGCCACCGTCTTGCCCGGTGCGTAGACCACATGGTCGGCGCCGTCGAGGCTGATGCCTTGGGCCACAAGTGCGCGGCCCATGGGGTGTTCGGGGAGCCAGTGCTCAGCTGCATCCCACGAACCCACGTCGGACCAGCCCACGTCGCAGGGAATCACCCGGACCCTCGTGCTGCGCTCGAGTACGCCATGATCGATGGAGATGCGGGGGAGAGAAGACCACACCTCGGAGGCCGGAGCTCCCGTCGCCAAGGCCTCGAATCCCGAAACCGCTGCGGGAAGGCAGGTGGAGATCGCTCGTGCAAATGCATCGATTCTCCAAGCGAACAAGCCGGCATTCCACAGGGCGCCACGATCGATCAGTTGTTGTGCCAGGGGCCTTGCGGGTTTTTCAGTGAAGCGCTGAACCGTAAAAGAGGCGCCGATGACTGCCCCCGGAACGATGTAGCCAAAGCCTGTATGTGGGTGCGTCGGAAGCATTCCCAAGAGCACTAAATCGCCGCTTTGAGATTCGGATTCGGCGGTCTGCATGGCGCTTCTAAACCCGGGTTCATCGGCGACCAGGTGGTCGGCGTGAATGGACACCAAGGATTCGCCACCGCGCCGATAAACCTCGGCGCTCGCCCACACCAGCGCCGGGGCAGTGTTGCGTCCCTCGGGCTCGACGAGGATGTTGCCGGACGCAATCTCGGGAACGCAGGCCTGCACCGCCTCCGCCATGGTCGCACCGGTGACGATGAGGATGTGTCGCGGGTCGAAGATCGGCCGAATGCGATCGATGGTGGCGCGAAGCAGGGTTCGCCCGTCTGGGGACAGCGGCAGACACTGTTTGGGTAGATTGCGGGTGGATAGCGGCCAGAAACGGGTGCCGCGCCCCCCAGCGAGGACGATCGCGTAGTGTTGGGACACTATTCTTCGCGGACGTCCATTTTTCCGTCGCCGTCTATATCTCGGCCGGTTCGGATGACTTCGCCGTCGGCGTTGAAGCGTTCCCAGATGTCGATCTTGCCATCGCCGTCTGTGTCGCGTTCTTTGCGATCGATTCGGGCAATGCCGTCTGCGCCGATGTCGTAGTACTTAAAGACGTTGGCGCGACCGTCGTTGTCGGTGTCGTACTCGGACATCACCCGGATGCCTTTTTGGTAGTGGTCGGTCCAGTCGAAGACACCATCGTAGTCGCCGTCCATCTCCTCTTTTTCGAGGTTTCCGTCATCGTCGAAGAAGGAGACGACGTCCATCTTGCCGTCGCGGTTGAGGTCGAGTTCTTTGCGGACCAGCAACCGGGCGGCGTCGGCGCGCTCTCGGAAGAAGTTGTAGATCTCGGCATCTTCGTCGCCGTCGAAGTCTATAGATTGGCGAATTAATCCCTGGGCTCCAACAGATTTTTCGCGGACCATGTTGTCGAACATGTCTTCGCCTGCCGAAGTCTGTGTGTTTTTGGGGGCGCATCCCAACGTAAACATGAGAGCGGCCAGAGAGAGAGCAGTAACAGGGCGCAGCATGGGTATTCCTCCGTGGGTCCCGCTTGGACCCTATCGGTCCCAGAGTCGTTCGTAAACAGCTGTTTTGGAACTGAGGTCGGGCTTCGCCCACCAACAGGCCGGGTCCGTGCTACCTTTTGTCGGGCATTGGAGGCGTTTTGAGCTCTGGTAGACTGATCATCGTAGACGACGAACCGGTCATTCTTAATCTACTCACGTCGATCTTCATAGATAGTCCGTGGGACTTGGTGTCCTGCGCGGACGGAAACTCCGCACTTAAAGCGATGCGCGAGGGTGGCGTAGACGTTCTGCTGACCGATAAGAATTTACCGGATGTCGGCGGGCTAGAGCTTCTGCGCGAGGCCAAATCGCTTCAGCCAGACGCGGAAGGCATCATTATCACCGGCTACGCGTCCCTCGACACCGTCTTGGCGGCCATGAAACTCGACGCGTTCGACTACATCGTCAAGCCTCCCAAAGACATCTTCGAGGTGAAGAGAAAAGTGAAGCAAGCATTCACAAAAATAGCCATGGGTCGCGAAAATCAACGACTGCTGGCCCAGCTTCAGGAGCAAAACGAGACACTCCAAGACGCCTTGGGTGAATTGAAAGACCTCCAAGCCGAGCTCATCCAATCCGAGAAACTGGCCGGCATCGGCACGCTTGCGGCCGGCATCGCCCACGAGATCAGCAGCCCGCTGTTTGGGGTGATGGGCTTGGCTGAGGCTATCCAAGAAGAGGAAGATTCCGAGTTGGTCGACGGTCACGCCAAAGAGATCGTCATCTACAGCCGCGCCATCAAAGACATCGTGGTTCAGCTTCAGGGCTACTCCCGAACCGCCGAGCACGAGTACCACACCACCGTCGATTTAGGGACTGTGGTGGGCGACGCGGTGCGTTTGGTGGCTCGGTCGCTGTCGATGGACCCCAACCGGATCTCTGTCGATGCGCCTCCCGATCTGTTTTTCAACGCTCGCACCAACGAAATCCAGCAAGTTTTTGTGAATCTGGTTAAAAATGCGGTCGAGGCGGTGGGTGAGCACCATCAAGACGGTTTGGGCACCGTAAAGGTGCGCTGCTGGGCCGACGAAAAGTACGTGCGGGCTACGGTCCGCGACAACGGTGCTGGAATCGTGGCAGATCGACTCAAGGTCATCTTCGACCCCTTCTACACCACCAAACCCCCCGGGCGCGGCACAGGTCTCGGGCTGAACATCGTCTACCGAATTGTGTCCAAATACCGTGGCACCATCGGCGTCAGCTCTACGGTCGGCGAGGGAACCGAGTTCGAACTTCGTTTCCCGCGCGAGGCCGAATAGTCTATCCATGAGGTTGTGGGTAAAATTAGCGGCGACTCTTGCAGCGGTCGGGTTGGTCCCCCTGCTCATTTTGGGCTTCTTTCTCGCCAACACCATCCAGCAGCGTGAGGTAAAGCGAGTTGAGCTCGAGGTGTATCAAGATGCCACCTTGCAGGCGGATTTATTAGGTCGCTCTTTTGTTGATCAGGCGAGGTTTCTCGAGGGTTGGACGGCGTTGTATCCGTCCACATTGCTCGTCTCGGGTCCCGCACTGCAAGAAGGGCTCATTCGCGCGGTCTATCTAGCGACTCCCAATGCGGCTGTGGTGGTCTTGGTCGACGCCGATGGGGTGGCAGTGGTCCCCCCCCAGTTTAGCGAAACCAGCCCCGAACGACCCGCGAATATGGCGAGGGCCCAAATGCTGGTACGTCGGCTGCCGCTAAGTCAGGCGCTGCTGGGCGGCATGGTGGTGGGGGCGCCCTATCTACCTTCAGGAAGCGACGGGGTTCCTAGCGTTCCCATCGCCGTCTCCACGGTTCCCCCAGGTCCCGATGCCGCGGGCTTGGTGCTCGGCGCCGAGATTCGTCTCGAGTTGGTGGCGCAGCTGGTGCGTACGGCCACGGCAGAGCAGGGCTACGTGCTCATCGACGCCGATGGCAACCTGCTGGTCGGTGCTGAGCATCCTTTGGTGCAGGCCGATCTGCTTCGTCCGCTCATCGCGGTGAACGCCGATCTCAACTTTCGCTACACCCGGGGCGACGGTGTCGAGGTGATCGGAGCGGTCGCGCAGGTTGTTGGTACGGACTGGGTTCTCGCGACGGTTCGTTCGGCCGATGTTTTGGCGTTGCCGGCCCAAGAGGTCCGGTCCCAAGTGGCGCCGATCTTGGCGTTCTCGGTCGCGTTGGCGCTGTTCTTAGGCTGGAATCTTTCCATGTATGTTTCGGTCCCCGTCGAGGCGCTGCGAAATTCTGTGTTGAAGGTCGCGGAAGGAGACTACGGTCGACGAACCACGATTCGTCGCACCGACGAAATCGGTGAGCTCGGCAGCGCGTTCAACCTGATGTCCGCCAAACTGCAGGTCAATCGTCGAGAGATTGAAGAACAACACCAACAGATTGTCGCGTTTAATACACAGCTTCAGGAGCGGGTCGAGCGCCGGACGGCTGAATTGCGGGATGCCCAGGCCCAGCTGGTGCGATCCGGGCAGCTCGCCGCGGTCGCCGAGGTTGGGGCTGGCCTCGCGCACGAACTCAACAATCCGCTCGCCGGGATCCTCGGGATCAGTCAAGTACTCAAAGCGCGTGCAAGTGATACAGATGCTGCTCTTTTGGCAGATATTGAGACTCAGACCCAGCGGTGTAGTGAGGTCGTAGAGGCGATGTTACGCTTTGCAAGTGGAGAGCTCGATCCTGCGGGCGCCCCCGTGGTAGATCTGCGGGACGTCCTGGGCAATGTGGTCAAGCTGGTCCAGGGACCATTTCGTCAGCGAGGAGTTCATCTGATACTGGAAATGCCAGATACCCCCCTTCGAGTGCGCGTCGATCCTATCCACGCAAGCCGAATTTTTGCTCAAGTGCTCAATGCGCTTCGGGCAGGGCTCACCCATGGGGCCACGCTTACGGTGGTTGGTTCGCTTTTGGATGAAGAGGTGGAGGTGGTGTTCAAGCCCGATAGTGTGGTGGCGGTCGATGAGTTTCGCCGCGATGATTGGATGGCTTCGGGCATGGGAATGTGGGTCGCACGACAACTGCTCGATCAGCTCGGTGGACGGCTTGAGCAACCCATGAAGCTGCCGATGACCCTGGGAATGGCGGCGCCAGTCACCGAAGAAATACAAGACCCCAGCATTCCATTACTGCTCGACGCCACCTGGCGCGTCTTTCTCCCGGCGTCCTAGCGAATGCGCAAGTGGATCGGTTGGCTCTTGGGTGTGTTGGTCTGCTTGGCGGGGCTTATGGCCTGGTGGACGCTGCAGCCGTCGGCTCGCGGCGAGAATGTGCTGGTTCTGACAGAGGTCGATGGGCAGGTCAGTATCGAGAATGTCCAGGGAAATCCCGTTGAGGTAAAGGTTGGAACAGCGTTATCTCCAGAAGATCTGGTCGAGACATCAGCGTCCAGTCGGGCGGTGCTTGGGCTAGGGCGCGAAACGCGGATTCGGTTGGGACCCGAGTCGGCCCTACGTGTGGTGAGTGTCGATGGGGATGATGTGCGGCTGGAGCTTGAGGGCGGCGCGCTACAGGCCACCGTTCGCCCGGACAGCGGGGCCGTTCGAGTTACCAATGGCGGACGGTCTGTTTTGGCTACCAACGCCGATTTTAGCATTGTAGCAGACGAAGAGTTGTTAGTCGTTGGCTCTACGCGGGGCAGTATTTCTCTGTCGGGTGTGGATGTTACCCGGGTCGAAGAGGGTAGCGTCGCGACCATCGTCGATCGCGCCGCCGAGATCGGTCCGGTACCACAGTCTCTGCTTCTCAACGTCGAGTGGCCACGGGTGGCTCGAACCCGTGAAACACACACCCTGTTGACCGGAACCAGCACGCCGGGCGCACAGGTTCAGGTCGAGGGAGACTTGGGGGTCCGTCGCGTGCGCGCTGATGGAAGCGGCGCTTTCGAACTGGAGCTTCCGTTGTCAGAAGGCACCAATGGCGTGCGCATCACTGCGCTGGATCTGTTTGGTAATCGTGCTGATGTCGACGGTGAACTCCAAACTCGCGACACTAAGGGACCCAGCTTCTCGGGCGGTGTCCGGTATGGGAACTAGTTTTTCGCTGCTTGTCGGTTGGTTGGCCCTTGGTTCGCCCGCCGTGGCTCAGGGCGCTCCGGCGCCGGTCGTCGTTGCGCCAGAGGGATTGATTTCTGGCTCGGTCTCCGAGATTTGGGTCGCCCTCGATACCTCGGATCACCCTGAACAATCCGGCCCACCGCGGGTCTATGCCGGCACGACGATTCGGTTTTTGGGCCCCCAGCGCCCAGGTGTTTGGCGCTATGGGCTCATGGTCCCTGACGATGCAGACGAAGTCGCCGTTCATGTGGGTGCGTTTGGTCAGCGCTATGACATCTCCCTCAACGTGTGGCTACCCTCCGAGTCCTCGCTGGAATTTCCTCGACTGATCGACGGTCAGACCGGGGTGGCCGAGATCATGTTCGACGTGGTTGGCCCGAACCTGCCGCCCGCCGACGCGCTCCAAGTGGTGTTGGGTGAGGGTAGGGTGGTCTCTGTTGAGCGGGTGGGTGATGCCCTCCAGGTTCGCGTGGCGCCGTCGGACGACCCGTTTCCACGCAATATTATTGTCGGGGTTCGCGACCGACGCGGACGTACTCAGCCCGTCTGGGGAGCGCTCCGACTACGCGCTCGACCCGCGCTACCCCTGCTTTCCGAGCCAGGTTCTCAGGTAGAAATTTCTGTTTCGGATAGGCTCTATGGCCCGTACCAGGCCGACGAGAATGGATTGATCAACGCTTGGGTGGATCAATACCCCGGTGAAATACTCGCTTCGGCGCTGTTCGAAGATGATCTGGGCAATACTACGCAAACCGAAATTCCCCTGGCCAGCCAGAGCGCAGCCCAACTCGTTGGGCTAATTACCGACGATCGGCGCCCCGGTCAACGCGCTCCAGCCCTGTTTTTATATGGACTCCAAAGCAGCGGTAATCCGTGGAAAAGCGACGCGCCGGTGTGTCAAACTCCGGCGCTCGATTTGTCTACACGTGAGCTCTCCGGCGGCAATTGGATGGTGTCGCTGCCAGCTCTACTGGACGGTCAGCTTCAAGATCTTCGGGTGGATTGCAGCATCGGGGGTGGCGCTGCGAACACCCAAGTTCGAGTCCCGATGGCCCAGGGCGTTCCTGCACGACTCGGGCTCCGGGTTTGGCCTACCGAGCTGCGGAGCGACTATCCGTTCGCTGAGGTCCGGGTTGTTGTCGAAGATTATGGCGGTGACCGACTCCCTGTGGACAACGTCAAGGTATGGGCCGAGCGCGGTGCGCTCGAGGTACATCGTAGGACCGGCAACGCGCTGCAAGCCGACTACGATGGCACCGATGTTGGTGAGGCGGATGTGGTTCACGCGGCATGGGTGGTTGAACCGCACGATGGTTGGACTCACCAGATCTTTCTCGCATGGCCCGACGTGGCTGGGGCGGGGCGGGTGACCGTCGAAGCACAAGCGGTCGATGCGCTAGGAAGGCCCGTCGAGGGGCAGAAGCTTCTACTTGACGCTGGCCGTACAGCCGAAGAGGTGTACACGGACGACACTGGATGGGCCTCCGCTCAGGTGCTCGCCTTAGAAGAGGGCCCGATTCCTATTTCGGCACGAACCCGCGAACTGTCTGTGGCTGGCGTGTTGATTCGAGGAGAGGGCGAGAAACCGAAGACCGACTTCGAGCTTCAGGCATCCTCCTTGGTTTCAATGACGCCCGGACGCGTCGCCGGAATCTCGGTCGCGGTCGAGCCCAGCCTACTGCGGGCTGCCCCCGGGGCCGTGGCATACGTGACTGTGGCGCTAGAAGATCGTGGCGGTAATCCGATCACCGACGAAGAAGTGTCCGTCATGGTCTCCGAGGGCGAGATTGGTCCACTCCGTGTTCGCTCGGATGGTACGTGGGTCGCCGAGTATCATCCCGCGCCGGGAGACCGTCCCCGCGAGGTTCAGGTGACCGCCGAGACCGAGAGTGTTCGGTCCACCACATTGCTTGCGGTGCAGCCCCGGGTGGTACGGGTGTCCGTGGGGCCCTGGGCTGGTGTCCATGGAAACTTGGGCGCGCCCCTCTCATCGGTTCTCGGCCTAGACGTCGACTTCCGTCTGCGCAGTCGCTTGGCGGGCGAGGGTTTAATGCTGCGGCTTGGAGCGTCCACTTATCGGCTGAAAGGACAGGCCGCGACGGGCTTGGGTGGCGCGGCAACCCTGGATGCGCGCATGGTTCCCATTACAGGCGCCTCTCTGTACCGTGGGGACTGGGGCCGGCTGGGTATCTGGGGCGGAGTAGGTGGCCTTTTGGCGGTTCAAGATCTTAGCGTGGGCTTCGGGGGCGACACGGTTTCTCGCGGCACCCGAGTCTTGGCTGGCGCTACAGGTATCGGTGGCGCCGGATGGCGAATGCTGGGCGGAGAGCTCACACTGCAGCTCCAAAGCAGCTGGATTCCAACTGGCGGTGGAGAGGTTTCTTTCGCGGGGAATATCGGCGGACTGGCGACTGGCCTCGGCTTCCGGGTAGTGTTTTAGTATGCTCTGGTCACTCCCACTTCTGACGATTCTAGGCTGCGGCGTCAATCTGCCCGATCCCGAGATCATCTCGGTCGAGCCGGATCGCGGCTGGAACGGCGAAGACACCGTCGTGACCATTCACGGACAGAACTTCTATCCCCAGGTTCAACTTGAGATAGGCGCTGCGGGCCAGGCCGACCTCGACCAGACGTTCTCGGCTTGGTTGGTCGATCCGGATGGAATCATCGACGATATCGCGTTGCTCACAGTGGGCGCCGAGGACTATCGCAACCTGGTCGGTGTCGTCGAGTCAGGTATTCAATCCGGAAACTACGATTTGCGCGTCGAGGGGCCAAGTGGGCGGTCCGATTTGCTCAAGAGCGCTTTTGTCGTCGCAGACAGTCGCGCGGACGGCGTCGCGGTGGTGCCTGAGGCCCTCCGTCTGACGGTCAATTCGTTGATGGCGGTAGAGCTCTTTTTGGTCGACCCCAACGACCAGAGGGTCAACGAACAGGACTTCGGAATCGATGTGTGGCTGGTCGACGATAGCGGTGTCTTGGTCACAGACGCCGCTTTCGAAGCGGGCGGGCTCATCGGCGCGCAGAGTCAGATTGGTGGACTGTCGGGCACCCTGGGAAGTCAGGGAAGTTGGATTGGAATTTCAGTCGATACACCTGGAATCTATACGGTTTTTGCGGCCCCAAAAAACCAGGGGGATGGCGTCCGTGATGGCGACGCTCGAATCGAATGGACCTCGGGCAGCGAGCGCTCCCTCGGGGTCCTACTTCCTGCCACCCCTGCGCCTTTTGTGGCCCAAGTTGGCGCTCCATTCGACGTCACTCTGACCTGGTTCGACGAGTTTGGAAATCCAGTTCCGGATCCCGAGACCGTGCTGGTTTTCTCGAACTGTTCGGGCTTCTTGGGCGAGGTCCTGGTGTCGGGACCCACCACCTACAGCGTTAATCTCGAGAGGGCTTGCGCGTCGGACCGCCTGGGAAACATCTTGAGTCTCGGGAGCTCCGACCTGTTCGAGGTGGAGCCCGCGGCCGTCGACCACTTCGCT
>JAACDH010000493.1 GCA_009936995.1 Rhodobacterales bacterium | reverse complement strand
TTACCAAGCTGTCCGACATGGGCATGGAAGAGATCCCAGGTGTGGGAGCTGTCTTCAATCCTAAGTTGCACGAGGCATTGGGACAGACGCCGGTGTTTGAAGCCGACCAAGATGGAAAGATCCTTGCGGTGATCACCGACGGCTTCTCGGTGAATGGCAAGGTGCTGCAAGCGGCCCAAGTGCTTGTGGGCAAATACACGGAGCCCGCGGGCGAAGCCTAATGCAGGATTCGCAGCTACGAGGTCTCATCGGCCTCTCGTTGGTGGTGGTCATCTTAGTGGGCCTTCTGTCGTTACCCGACGACCAAGAGAGCGCTCACGGTGACGACGCGACTCAGGTGCTCAACCTGCCTGGCATCTCCGCGGTTGTGGAAATAAAGTTGGTTCGTCCAGATGATACGGTGAAGTTATCTCTTGATGAGTCCGAGTGGACGGTTGTATCCCCGTACCATGCGGCGGCCGACCAAGCTGTGGTCGACCGTGTGCTAGACGGCTTGCGAGAAATCGCTTGGGGCGCGCCTTTCGAGGCGGACGGCAATGAGCTCTCCGATTTCGGCCTTGGGGATCCGCCGGCAGTGCAGGTGACCCTGAAAATGGCCGATGGCACCGAACAGTCGGTCACCCTGGGGACGCCCAGTCCCGTTGGTTGGCAGACTTACGTACAGCTCCCGTCCAACGAGCTCGCGGTGGTTCCCGGACGGCCTGGCGATCTCTTGGCCGACAGCGCCGAGACGTTCCGTGATCGTCGTTTACTTCGGTTCAGTCCTGGCGATGTCCGGGGCGTGCGTATTGTCGGAACGCAAGGCGTGCTGTCGGTTCAAGGGCAGGGAACCCATTGGTTCATCGAGGGGTACACCCGCGCCGAGGCCGACCTGGTAGACGATCTCGTGCTCGGCCTACTCGATCTCCGTTTTGACCGGAACTTGGGCCTCGACAACAAGCTCGTTGAGCCTAGGTACCGGGTCACCGTGTCTCTAGAAGGCGCGGTCCCCCAGGAGTTCCTGGTTGGCGACACCACCCCGATGGGTGTCATCGTTCAGGGGCCTTCGGCTTCGGGCGTCGTGTTTCCGGAATCATTGGCGTTGATCACTCAGGGGCCGGTCGATCTGGGCACGGCTAATGTTCTCGGGCTCCGACCTGAACGAGATGACCGAATCGAGGTCGAACTGGAAGGTACGTCGTGGTCAGCGAACCGAACCGACACGGGCTGGTCGATTGACGGTGTGCCCGATGGTGTGGCGCTCCAAAAGGTGCTCGCCTTGTCCGAGCTCCAGATCGTGTACCAGCGCGAGCAAGCGCCCGAGCTCACCGAAGTGTTGGCGACGCTCCGGGTGGTGCGAAATGGACAGACGCGGGCAGTCCAGATTGGCCAGACCATTGGGGACGAACTCCACACCGCCATAGACGTGGATGGCGGTGCGCCATTTCGAGTTCGCGCGACGCAGTTGACGGCCCTACAGCCACCAGCGACGCAGTGACCACAGGGTAGCCAAGCCCACGGCCAGCCAGGCAACGCCCCAGATTGGACCGGGGATCAGGGTCAACTCTTGGAGCATCACCGCATCGGACATGCCGCCATCGATGCGGAAAATGTCGTCCCGAATGTCCCAAACGGCGTAGAGCACGCTGAACACACCCATACTGCGTAGCAGTCCCGTCTGAGCCGACGCGCTTCCCTTTCGCGTCAGCAGCGCCATACCGATTCCGGCGACGAGTGAGAAGGCAAACCCGAAGCTGAACACCGGGCGGACCCACCACAACGTTGCTCCGAGCAGCACGACTGTCAGCACGGCGCACATCCACTTGGCGGTCCTCGGGGTTCGGCCGGCTGCGAGCAGCGCGACACCCCAGGCCAATGATCCCAAATAGCCTGCATTTAGGATCAGGAAACGCCAGCCGCCTCGCGTGTGGGTGACGCCACCTTGATCTGGAGACAATCCGATGGACTCGACCGAGCCGCCAGTGAGCAGCGCTGCCGCCGCGTGTCCAAGCTCGTGGAACAGAACGACGAGGATCTTCAGTGGCCAAACCACCGGGTTGTCCCAGAAAACCGCAACGACCACCGCAGCGACGGTGAGACCCGCGATGCGTTGATACGAAGGATGGGCCATGAGCTACTCCAATACGCAGGTTGGGGAGAGGGGCACCTGTCTTACGCACGAAGTATCGCAATCTTTCACTAGAATACGTCATGGAGACTTCGAGTGACGGCCCATGACCGTTCTCCCAGTTATGCTTGTTTCCCCGCTGCTCATCCCTCCTCGCTCCTCGGATCCTCCCCAATGGGCTACTTACTTCTAGCGCTCTCGCTGTTTTTCATCAGTCCCGGCGTGGCCCAAGAATCGGTCGCCGCCAACCCGGGCGAGCCACTGGTGTTGGTCGGAGATTCAATGCGTGATCCCGCGCTCGACATGTCCGAAACGCTCTTGAATGATCTACGGCGCGGCCGTTGGCAGGCCTCGCTGACGGCCCTCAACGCTCTGTCTCAAGACGAAATGTCAGAGGGCCAGCTAGGCGATCTGGCGTTCTTGCGGGGCTGGGCGGCGATTCATACAGAAAAAGGGGCGTCCATCGCGGAACAGCTCGACCAGATGGACCACGCCGCCACGGCACCAGACGCCTACGTGTCGCTAGTGCAGGGCGAAGTTTATCGAGACGTGGGCGACGCCGTGCACGCTCTCGAGGCCCTCGAGAGGGTGCCCGATACCTCAGCTGTTTATGCGCGTGCCGCCATCGGCCGTGCGGAAGTGCTGCGGGAGCTGTCGCGAACGAAAGAGGCCTTCGAGGTGTACGAGACCCTGGTGGAGCGCCCCGATCCAGTCAGTGGAAACGCTATCTCATTGCTGGCTTTGGCCATGCGACATGGCGCGGGTTCAGAAGAGGCCTATCCGTATCTTCGTCGGATTTGGACCTTCTACCCGCACACTACTGAAGCGGTCGAGGCGTCTCGGATGCTTGCGAAATACACGGGTGCGGCCCACAAGTCTACCTGGCAGGAAGTGGGTCTGCGCGCGGAACGGCTAATGTACAAAGGGGCATACGCTGGGGCGGTCACCGAGACAGAGCGCCGATTATCCGAAGCCACCGACGACTCTGAAGACGCCTGCCGATATCTGTATGTGCGTGGGCGCAGTGCCTACAAGCGAAACCAGCTGACCAACGCTGTGGCGGGCTTCGCCGATGCGGGCAAGCGCTGTGAGGAGGCCGAGGGTTCGTATGGCCCCAGGTCGCTCTATCTTGGTGGAACCGCTGAATTTCGACGGGGCAATCACAAGGCTTCGGCAGACTTGTACCGGCAGTTGGCCGACCTGTACCCCGACCACAGTATGGCGGACGACGGGCTCACTCGGGGCGGCATTTCGCTCCAAGAGCACGGAGATTTGGCCGGCGCCCAGGCGTATTGGCAAGAGGCCCTCGACCGCTTTCCCCAAGGGGATATGGCCCCAGAAGCTAGCTGGCGCTTGGCATTCTCTCACTATCTCGAGGGTAATACGGGCAGGGCGATGGTCGCCGCAGATGCGCTCGCCGCACTTCCGCTGCACTGGGATGCCACCCATGTAGCCGCGGGAAAGTACTGGTCGGCGCGGTGGAAAGCCTACCCAGATGTCGACAATCCCACGATGTTGAACACCGATCTAATGGCGGTTGAGAAGGCTATCGAGGGTTGGGCCGCGCTCATTGAAGAGCTTCCCTGGAGTTATTACAGCATCCTGGCGCACAATCGCCTCAGAGAGCTCGAACCTGAACGCGCTGCACAGCTCTCCATTCGCCCCGAGGGACACCAAACCGGCGAAGAGCGCATTCCCTGGCGGGTGCGGCTGTCGTTCATCGAGGCGGCACAGGTCCAAGATGCGCTCGCGTTGATGCGTCTGGGATTGGTCGGCGAAGCCAAGGCAGAGTGGGCCACCTACGTGCCCGAGCGATCCCCAGAAGAGATGTCGCTGTGGATCGAAGCGAGGATCTCTGCTGGAGACTGGCTCTTTGCTCACGACAAGATGAGGAGCTACCTCATCAGTCATCCGCTGGGCACTTTGGGGAGTCGCGAGCCGCAGATTATCCGATTGGCCTGGCCGGATCGTTATTGGGACTTGGTCGAAGCGTCTGCCAAGGACGACCGATACGATCCGCGACTGTTCCACGCGTTGGTGCGTGAGGAATCCAACTTCAACAAGACCATCGTGAGCTTCGCGGGGGCGCGAGGGCTGTCGCAGCTGATGCCGGCGACCGCACAGCAGACGGCCGGTTGGCTTGGAATGAAGGTGTCCAACAGCGAACTCGACGATCCAGCGACTAACCTGAAGATTGGCGCGCGATACCTCGACGCCATGCACAAACAGCTGTCCGACAGCCCGTTTCTATCGTTAGCTGCATACAACGCTGGCGCTGGCCGAGTCGGGCAGTGGCTCAAGGCGTGGGGGAACGTGCCCACCGACGAATTTGTCGAGAGGATTCCGTACCGAGAAACGCGCGGCTATGTGAAGCGGGTCACCAGTACCTGGCAGACCATGCGCTGGCAGTTCGATGTCGAGAACGAGGCCTACGAAGATCTTTCCAACCTGAATCACCAAGCCAGACCTGAATAATTAGCGGCTGAGCTTCTTGGCCATGGCGAGCAGGCTGGTGTCCCAACGGTATCGGGTGCCGCCATGACCACCGGAAAACTCTTCGTAGACGTGGGCGACGTTGGCCAGTTTTAGGGCCGTCGACATCCGACGAGCGCCGTACTGCAAGTTGTACTCGTCTCGATTTCCGCAGTCGATGTACAGCCATTCTAGTTTGCGGAGGGCTTCGAGCTTCGCCGGCTCTTTGACTTGGTGCAGTGGATCGAACGCGAGCCATCGCTCAAACACCCGAAGGTCGACCTCGCCCGTGTCGAAGTTGATGGGGAGTCGGGCGGGGATTGGCTTGGCTAGGGCATCTGGGCTGTATGCACAGGCCATGCACAGGATGTTGATCGCCGCACACACGGTGCCAGACGCCTGCTCCAGCGCCCAGAACTTGGGCACGAAAGTATCGAGGCCGCCCAGGGTGGCGACGCCGCGAAGGGCTTTGGGAAGATCACCCAAGTAGCAAAGTTCGAAGCCCATGTCGCCAGCGTGACAGGCGACGGCTTGAAAGGTGTCGGGGTGGTTCATGGCCAGGTGCAGCGCACCAAAACCTCCGGAGGAAGGTCCCAATACCCCTCTTCGGCCTGAGGTTTGGAGGGTCTCGGCGACAAAAGGCTGGAGCTCGTCACAGACATAGCTAGCGTAGTTTCCCAATCCTTCCGAGTCTACGTATTGGCTGCCGCCGAGGGAGGTCATGCAGTCGGGTAACAAGGCGATGAACGGAGGGCAGCCATCGCTGATCAGGCGATCGATACGGGTCGCGATAGAGATTCCGGTCATGGATCGGGCCAGCAGCTTCTCTCCGGTGCCGCTGAATCCGATCAGGCAGGTGATCACTGGGAGTTGTTCGCCTCTCTGCCAACCGGGAGGCGTGTAGCAGAGCACATCGCGCGCCGTTGGATCTCCCCAAGGGTTGTCGGCGAGCACGTCGGACTGGTGACGGCGGCTGTGTACGGTGCCGCGCTGCTCGGGGGGGAGGTTGGGGAATGGGCTCGGCATGGCAGACCTCCGACTTTAGAGTGTGGCAGAGGTTATAGTCAGAGACCGCGCCCAGGTACAAATGGCCTTCGTTCACCTCCATTGTCACTCCCAGTTCTCTTTGCTGGACGGCACCGCTACGGTCACGGCCTTGGCCAAGCGCGCCGCAAAGCTGGGCATGCCGGCCCTCGCACTCACCGATACCGCGAATATGTACGGCGCAGTAGCCTTTTACAAGGCTTGCAGGGCCGAGGGGATTCGCCCGATCATCGGCGCCGAGCTGCACGTGCAGCCCGAGGGGCTCGACCACGTCGACGCTCGCCATGAAGAGGGCGGCTACCATCTACTCGCGCTCATCGAGAACGATCAGGGCTATCAAAGCCTCTGCCGTCTGGTTACCGCAGGCATCTTTGACGGTATGGCCTACAAGCCGCGGGTCAGCCTCGATCAGCTTCGCGAGTTCCAAGAGGGGCTGATTTTCATCGCAGGTGGGCCAAAGGGTCCGCTGGGCTGGCCAATGGCCAAAGGCGACGAGAAAGGTGCGCGGGCGGCGCTCGCAGGGCTCACTGATTTGTTGGGCCCAGAGCAGCTGTTTCTCGAGCTCCAAGACATCGGCCTACCGCACCAGCGCGAGACGAACGACTTGGTCCGAAAGATCGCCGCCGAGGGTGATTACAAGACGGTGGTCACCAACGCCGCCCACTACCTCGATGCCAAAGACGCACCTATCCTCGATGTGCTCAACGCGATCAGTCAGGGCATCTCGATCAAGAACCCCGCCCGGTTGATCTCGCCCACGGACCAGGCGTGGCTGAAAACCGAAGCCGAGATGCTCGAGATCTTTCCCGAAGACGTCGACGCCATGGCGCGAACGGGCGAGATCGCCGAGCGTTGCGAATACCATTTCGATTTCGACACCTACCACTTTCCCGCGACCACGCCGCCCGACATCAACGATGACGGTACCCAAAGCGACACCGACGCCAACTGGGCCTACTTCTATCGAGCCTTTCCACCGCCAACGAACTTCGAGATGCCCGGCGAGGACGAACCCGTGCCGCCGCGGCCAGAAGGGGCTGGCTTAATCAATGGCTACTTCAGCTGGTACGCCTACGAAGGGCTTAAGCGCCGTCTGCGACAGGTGGCCGACGAGTCGCTGTACCCCGAGTACTGGGAACGCCTCGACTTTGAGCTGAAGGTCGTCATTAACATGGGCTTTCCTGCCTATCTGCTCATTGTCGCTGAGTTCATCAACTGGTCCAAAGACAACGAGATCCCCGTCGGTCCGGGCCGTGGTTCTGCGGCGGGATCGCTTGCGTGTTGGGCCATGGGTATCACCGACATCGACCCCATTCGGTACGGCCTGCTGTTCGAACGCTTCCTGAATCCCGAACGGGTGTCCGTGCCCGATATCGACGTCGACTTCTGTCAGGACCGCCGCGAAGAGGCCATCGAGCACGTGCGGAAGAAGTACGGTACCGAGTTGGTTAGCCAGATCATCACCTATGGCAAGCTCAAGGCAAAGGCCGCCATTCGCGATGTTGCCCGGGTGCTCGACGTGCCGTTTTTGCGGGCCGATCGCATCGCCAAGTTGATCCCCGACCGGCTTGGGATCACCCTCGACGAGGCGATCGCCGAAGAGCCCCGCCTTCGGGCGCTCTACGAGGGCGACCCCATGGTACGCCGCCTGCTCGATACGGCCTTGGCCGTCGAAGGAAACCTCCGGCATACCGGCATACATGCTGCCGGCGGGGTCATCGCCGATATCCCTCTGGTGAATTACGCGCCGCTGTACCGCGACGAACCACAAGGCGGGCCGGTCGTCCAGTACGACATGAAGTCGGCCGAGGGCATTGGGCTCATCAAGTTCGATTTCTTGGGCCTCAAGACCCTCGACCAGATCCGCGATGCTGTGAATTACATCGAAGTAAACCACGATTTAAAACTGGATATGTCGGCTATCCCCGTCGACGATAGTAAAACGTACACCATGCTTCAAGAGGGAGATGCGCTAGGCGTGTTTCAGCTCGAATCATCGGGAATGCGCGACCTGCTCTGTCGTCTACGGCCATCGGTCATCGACGATATGGTTGCGTTAGTGGCGTTGTATCGGCCGGGTCCGCTCCAGTCCGGCATGACCGACGACTTTGTCGAGAGGAAGCACGGGCGCACGGCCGTCGACTATCCGCTACCCATGCTGGAGCCCTTCCTCAAGCAGACGTATGGCACCATCATCTACCAAGAGCAGGTGATGCAGATCGCACAGGTGATGGCCGGGTACAGCCTGGGTGAGGCCGATATGCTGCGTCGGGCAATGGGAAAGAAGGATGCGGCCGAGATGATGCGACAGGGCGAACGCTTTGTTGAGGGGTCGGTCGCCAACAACATCGACGAGGAAAAGGCCAGCGAAATCTTCGACATGATGGCGAAATTCGCAGCGTACGGGTTCAACAAGTCCCACTCTGCCGCGTATGGATACATCAGTTACCAGACGGCCTATCTCAAGGCCCACTATCGTTCCGAGTACATGGCGGCCCTAATGACGGTCGAAGCGGGCAACACCGACAAGGTGCTGATGTACATCCTGGATTGTCGAAAAGCGGGAATGCAGATCGATCCGGTGTGCGTGAATTACAGCGAACGCCAATTCTCAGTGCCTCGCCCCGAGGACCGTCCGCTCAACAAGGACGGCACCCGCGTGGACATGGTCCGGTTTGGCTTGGCGGCGGTCAAGAACGTAGGGACCAACGCCATCTTGGCGATTATCGAGGCGCGAAAAGAGGCAGGAGGGCGGTTTAAGGATGCCTTCGATTTCTTTGAGCGTATCGACTACAAGCGGGTCAATAAGCGGGTCATCGAGAATCTTGTTCGGGCCGGTGCGATGGATTGGACCGGTCTGAGTCGTGCATCAGTGATGGCGGGCGTGGAGGGCGCGACAAAGTTGGGAGCGCGGCGACAGACCGACAAGGCTGCCGGCCAGATGGGCTTGTTTGCGATGATGGGCGCCAAGGCTCCCAGTTTCCGTTTTCCAGACGTGCCGGAGTGGACGTTTTCGAAGCGCATGAAAGGGGAACGCGATTCCCTGGGGCTGTACCTCACGGGTCATCCAATGCAGGCGCACAAGACGGACGTCGAGCGGTACGCCAGCGCCCCGATCATCAAACTTTCAAGTCTCGATGGCTACGAAGAGGTTCGGTTATTGGGGTTGCCGGTCGAGGTCCGCACGATGAAGACGCGGCGCGGCGACAAGATGGCGTTTGTCCGGATGGAAGACGATAAGGCCAGTGTCGAGTGTACGTTCTTCTCCGAGGCGTGGTTTCGCTCGCAGAGTGCGGTCGAGAGTGGTGAACCCGTGTTGATAACGGGCAAGATCGAGGTGCGAGATGATGAGGCCAAAATCCTCGCTAGCACCGCGCAGACGTTGAGCCAAGTCCGGGCTCGGGGGACTCGTCAGGTGAGCTTCGAACTGAACGTCGACGAGCTAGCGGGAAAGCAGCTCGAGGCCTTTGTGACACTGATCTCCGCGCACCGTGGCGGCTGTCGCAGTCGAATGATCTTGCGAAAGACCGGAGAATTCGAGGCGACCTTGGTGCTGCCTGAGTTTCCGGTCGAGCCTAGCGCACAAATGGAAGAGCAAGTGAACGCGATGTTCCGTAGGCCCGACGTTGTGGTGCTGTCATGATCCCGATGATTCTCCT
>JAACDH010000492.1 GCA_009936995.1 Rhodobacterales bacterium | reverse complement strand
TCCCAGAGGAGCGCGCTCAGATCGGAGCGGGGAGGGCGACGGTGGCCGCTGGGATCGAGTCTGGCATGGACCACATCGCGTCGGCCGCTCGCATGGACACCGACGGAGTCGTCTCCCTCGACCGACTTCGTCCATGGCTTGTCTGCTTGGCCGAGAGTGCCTGGCAGGGCGCCGGTTATCGCCGTACCAAGAACCCGCGGATCTGGAGCCTGCACGACCTCGAGATCCTCACCGGCCGTCAAGGCCCCAGCGATTCCTTCCGAGCTGCGGTTCGGGATGGCGCGGCGCTGCTGTCTCCGTCTGCAGGCGAGTGGCAGCCCGCGTTGGCGCTCGGTGCGCCGGTCAGCGAAGGCGTTTTGTTGGGAACGTTGGCCCAAGTGGGCGGCTTCCTTCCTATCATCGCTCCTGCCGGTAGCGCTGGGGTTGTGCTCGAACTTAAGCCCACCGGTCCTGTAGAGTGCAGCACCGGCCTGGTTCAGATGGGCGAGAGAGGAGCGCAGTTAGGGGGCGGCTTCACGGTCGAAGAGGCCCAGGATGAAGTACCCGAGGGTGTCGTGGTGATTTGCGCAGACACCGACGGTACCGTGTACCTGTATCCAGAGCCCGGAGCCCCCGCATTCGCGGCGGTCGGAGCCATCGTCGCCGCTCAGTCTACGTTGGCTTTGATCGAGGTCATGAAGACGTTCAATCCAGTCCGCTCGCCCCGGGTAGGTACGCTGGAACGCGTGTTGGTCACAGATGGTGAGGGCGTAGAAGCTGGGCAGGCCCTCGCTTGGATTCGAACCTCTCATGTGGGGTGATGGTATCGTGATGTGGTTCGGAGGCTTGATGCGAAAGGCGATTCGCATAGCCCTGTTCGGCGCGCTGATTAGTCAGCCTGCTTGGGCCGGGACGTGTGAGACAGATTACGAGGTGGATAACCTCTTTGAAGATATGGGTAATACTGAAGCTGCTTTGCGCGGTTTGGACCACGCCGGTGCTTCTGTTGGCGCGGCCAAACTGGTAGAGGGGCTCGACTGTCTGAGCGACCTCTTACCGGCGATCATGGTGGGTCGAGTGTACCGCGCCATTGGCGGTGGGTTGTATGTGGGCGGCGACCCTGATGTCGCTCTGATGTGGCTTCGCACCGCAGCAGAGATCGAACCGGGCTTTTCGTACACGCCCGAAACGATGCCCGACGCGCATCCCGTCACCAAGGCACTCAAGCTCGCCAAAATGGAAATCGAGGACAGCGAACCCGTTTTCGTCGATAAAGTTTTCGGCGACGGGTCACACTTCGTCGACGGCTTAGGCGTCGAGCAGCCTATGGCCACCCTAGATAGGTACCACGTGTACCAGCGGGTGCTCGACGGCACCGAGTCATTCGTCGTAGAAGGCAACGCGTTCCCCGACCCGGCTTTTCAATTTGCGGTCGTCGAGATGGAGGTCGATACGGTCGAAGATGAGCCCGAGGATGAGCCCGAGCGAGTGATTTCTACGGCCACGGTCATCCAGCACAAGAAGTGGCCCGCCGAGCGGTTGGCCTTGATGGGGGGCGGCGTCGCCGGTCTCGCGGCAAGCGGCGTGTTCTATGGCTTGTCTGCACAGTCCCGGGGTAATTTCGACACGTCCACAAGCGTGGCCGATATGGACCAATACATGTCTTCTACCAACACCTTCATCATTGGCTCCGGTATCTCCGGCGCGGCGGGTGTGGGAATGCTTGGATTTGGCGTGTTGTTTTTCGTGGTTGACGGCGACCCACGCCCGACACTAGACATTCGGTTCTGAGGCATACATGCGACCATTGATCGCGGCTTCCGCGCTGATTATTTTCTCTAATCCCGCTTGGGCTGGTGACTGCGAAGCCCCCTACACCATCGACGACCTCCTCGGCGACCTTGTTGGCGTCGAGCAGTTTGTCCGTGAAGGCGAAGATGCTGCGGCTAAAGTCGCCTCCGATCGTCTCGAGGCGGGCTTGCCCTGTCTGAACGAGGTGCTGCCAACGATGATTGTCGGGCGCTCCTTCCGTGCGATCGCCGCTGGAAAGATCGTTGGCGGTGACGAGGTGGGCGGTGCAGCTTGGTGCCAAACAGCGGTCGGGGGCGAGCAGTCTTTCGAATACGGCCTCGAAGACGTCAGCGACGGACACCCCATTCGTCAGTTCTATTCGGACGCGAAAGTCGCGACGAGTGGCGCAGCGGTGGCGATGGACGGAATGGAGTTCCTCACCGGAACGAACTACGTCGACGGCCGCAAAGCGTCGGTGCCTAAGGCGAGTTTAGATCGGCCGCACCTTTATCAACAAGAAGACGCAGCGATCAAGAGCTGGCTCATTCAGGGCAACAGCTTCCCGCCAGAGTCGGTCGGTGTGGTCGTGGCGGTGGCATCCGCGGCGGATGGCGCCGATACCAAGATGGCCAAAGAGCCCAAGATAAAGGAGCCGAAACCCCAGAAGGAGCCGAAACCCGAGAAGGAGCCGAAACCCGAGAAGGAGCCCAAGGCTGAAAAGGAGCCGAAACCCGAGAAAGAGCCCAAGGCGGAAAAGGCGCCCAAGCCGGCCAAGGCGCCCCAGACCAGCTCATCGTCCGATGGCAATAGCATGGTCGTTCAACGCCAACGCCCATGGGAAAAAACCCCGTTGATGCTCGGTGGTGGTGCAATTATGGCCGGCGCTAGCGGCCTCTATGCCATGTCACTTGGCAGCCGTAATAAGTTCGACGACGCCAATACGCTCGAAGACATCGAGCGCTTACAAGCCGCCACAAACCAACTCGCCATCATCAGCGTGGCCGCGCTCGCGGCGGGGACGGGAACGCTTACCTGGGGCATCATCCTTGACGGCGGTGCACCTATGCCAGCCCTCCAGTGGCGCTTTTAGGCCTACGTTGGCGCTCCTAAGGCGTTCGGGAGGCGACGCAGCCTGGTTGGGTGCGTCGGCGTTCGTCTACGTGCCCATGACGCTGTTCTGTCTCGCCTGGATGGTCTTTTGGCTGCCTGGAGAGGTGATGATCCTGCGGCTCTTTGGTGACCAGCCGCTGTACGGTAGC
>JAACDH010000491.1 GCA_009936995.1 Rhodobacterales bacterium | reverse complement strand
CTAACGGTCCCTGGTCGACCGCTCCCACGCCCAATGCCGAGGGATTCCTCGGCACGTGGTTGATTCTCGCGCCCTTTACCGATGTGGTGTCCCCCTATGACTGCATGCCCGATGTTGCCGAGCGCCTCGGAAATGATGCTGCCGCCACCCCTGCGCTCGGTGACACGGTCGATGGCCTGGTGTGGCAAGCTCGCATCGAGAGCGGCAACCAGATGCTCTTTCACGATTGGTACTACGGCGTAACCACACCACGAGAGGTGTATGTCGTTAGCTACATCTACTCGTTGACCGAGCGCAGCGTAGACCTGGCTATTGGACAGGACGACGGCTCTCGGATCTGGTTCAATCATGAACTCCTCGCCGAAGATGCGTTGTGCCAAGGCGCTATCGCCGACGCCGACCTGTACCCGGTGACCTTGATGTCCGGCTGGAACACCCTACAGGTTCTGGTCCACGACCGCGGCGGCAACTGGGCACTCTACGCTCGCTTCAAGGACGGCGCGACGCCCATCACGGACCTCGACCTGTCTCTGGTCCCCGGGCAGTCACAGATCTTCGACCAGTCCGACGAAGATGGCGACGGCGTGGGCGATGTTTGTGACGAGACTCCCGCGGGCTGAAGGCCTGCTCCTTCATTATTCGGTCAAGAAGCGGCTAGGACGGAATCATAACTGGCGTGCAAGCCAAGTACAGCTGTCGTCCTGTTCCAGGATCTCGAAGCCCAGTCGCTCGTAGACCGTCTCCACCTTGTACTGCCGGAAGGTGCTCACGAGCAGGCGTTGAAAGCCCCACCCGTGGGCCGCTCTCTCCGCGAACTCGACCAGCGACCGAGCCACCCCACGGCGCTGAAAGCGCTGTTCAACTGCAATTACGTCGATGTACAGCTCGCCGTCGTGCACCGCGAGCGCCAGCACCCCGGCCAGGGCTCCATCCCACTCAGCCACCGCATAGCGACCGGCGTGGATGGTGCTGAGGATGCTGGCGGGCAGATGCCAGTGAAAGTCGGGGATGTCGGGGAGGAAGAGCTCGCGCTGGACCAAATCTTGGATAGCGTTTGCGTCACGTTTGTTCGCGATTCGGAGGGTAGGGTCTATGCTCACAGTGGCAGCGTACTACGTCTCGTCAGTCTTGTGCATACCCTAGATCGACAACCCTTTTGCATCTTCGGATGTGACGGTGAACAGAGCCCCTGTCGACACCGGTGGCGCCACGGGTGTTCATGACGGTGTTGGGCAATCCGCTGACCTTCTCCATCGCAGATGACATGTCACTCGGATTGGTGACCTACCCGAACTTGACCCGTGCATGAGCTCGCAGGAGCGACATTCGTGGTTAGGAGCGTTGGAATTAGTGTATGATGGAGGACATGAAATCGCGTCTTCCATTACTCATCAGCCTGACCATGTTCGCCGGCTGCCAAAACAGCTTCCCGCTCCAGCTCGTCAACGATGGAAGAGACCCGCTTCGCTTCGCAATCTCCACTCCAGATGGCGTACAGCGGTCTTTAAGCGTGGAGACGCGCAGTCAGAAGACGTTGCGGCTACCGAATGCCGAGGATGCCGAAACGACTACGGTGATCGTAGAGGCCATCCTAGAAGGTGAGGACTCGGGAATGCTCTTGATAGACATCACCGTGGGCGTCGTCGAATGCCAGAGCACCGACACGTCGGCCAAGACCATCATCTGGACCCGGGACGGCTTTGAGTGCGCGTCGGGATGGGGAGTCGACGGCGACACGGCGGATCCGTAGACGGCCGAGGCGCACCACACAATGGACCTCTTCTCGGATGTTGATCTACCGAGTGCGTTTTAGACTCGGGGGAGTAACCGTGCAACGGCTGATGCGGTAACGGCCTTGGCGAAAAGCAATGACCGGTCTCTCCGAAGAAGTTCTATGAATCAGAAACCAGACGCGCCCTTGACCTGGCCACCGGCAAGCCGAAATTAGGGCAGTTGCGGATCATAATGAACCTTTAGGACGTCTTGTCGGCCATATACGCCGCGCGGGTGACGAGAACGGCGACTTGATGGTTGACGTCGAGCTGTTCGCCGACAACCACACCGCCGCTGGCGTCGCCCAACTGGCGGTCCCGATGTTCTGCCACCCGACGGCCCACGGGTGTTGTCGCTGAGGGATCGGGCGCCCTACTTAACGAACAAGTGTACGTCGTGCGCTCTACCAATGGTGTGGACGGCAACATCTGCCCGGCACCCTTTGGCGGCGAGTGCTTCGACCTGGCCACGCCCGCCAAGCTGTGAACCACACTGCAAGCGGACTGGAATCGAAGCGTACCCGCAGGCGTTGCGGTCTATGTACAAGCCGGAGCGGCCCGGGGCGTGGGCAGTAATCAGAGCGTCCTCTCGAACGGGGACACGCAGACGATTCAGTAGCCGACGCCCATCAGTCGGCCTACGCCGGATGGGTTCGGCGGTTTGTGTTGTTCCGGCGTTGGTGAACGGCGCAATCGTGCGCCAGCAGCTCCCAGCCCTGGCGTTCATGTTCGCACTGCAACAGACTCGGGCTTGCCGAGTTCGAACATCCGGTTGAGGATTCGACACCCGGTCTGTACCTCAACGAGCTGCCCGTCCTCCGTCCGTGCCTGTAGCCCCCTCCCGAATGCTCTTTTGTGCGGATGAAAGATGTTTTCGGCTCGCGCCTGCTGATGATACCCTGTGTCAACTCGCTTGTACCGACGCGTGACGCGGCCTCGTACACTTCGAGCCGATCATACCCGCCGTCTGCGGTGAGTCGTTCGATGTTGCTGAGCACAGCGCCAACGACTCCGGGCACTCGGGAGGACGTCCCTCGGATTTGGACGAGTACATCCAATGCAGGGCCGACCGTACATCGTCGTAAAGTATCAAATAGCGATAGTTCGTGAGAAACCGAAGAAATCTTGCCGATCCCTCTTTAACAAGTGCCCTAATCTATTCTTGATCAGACCTCTAGTCGGTCAGGCGACTCCAAGCATCGCCCGCCCAACCGCCTGCAGCGGCAGTCGCATCGACGAAGGTTGCCGCGGTACCCATCGTAAGCGCCGTGGCCCCTCCTAGAATCGCACCCGTGGTGGTACCGTCATTCATATCCGCAGCTACGTCGAGCCAATAATCGGAGTGGGTACTGTGGCCACTTGGGCCAACACCTTGACCTTGTGCATACTCACTGCCAGCAGCGGCGTTAATCCCTTGCCCCACCTTTACCCCAGCGACACCCGCACCAAGCACCATTCCCGCCGAGCCAAGAGCACCCGCACCAAACGCTTCTCCGACGCCCATCGCTCCAAGCTGCGCCGTAGTGACGCCCGTTGCGCCAGCCCCCGCGGTCGCCGCATGTCCAAGCATAAGCGCGTTTGAAGAATAGTCGCCGGCCTCCAAAGCGAATCCCCCCGCGTCACCCTGCTCTGCCATATCACCTGCATTATTAAGGGCGTTTGCCGCGCCTAAAAAGCTACCTAACCCACCAAAAACGCCGCTCATTTCATCCCCGGCAACGGTTGAGACAGCGTTTGAAAAGTTACCCGCAGCGGAGACTGGGTTGGCGTCCGAAACGTCCTTTCCAACAGCGGCGCCGCCGCCCACCAGACCGAGGATTGCCGAAGCTCCTTCGAGTCCGGCGGCATCCAAAATTCCCGACAATCCATTTAGCGCATCACCGGCAAACCCAACACCTTCGATGGCCCCCGCTTGCGCCGCGTTGCTTCCAAAATCCTGCCTTGAGAGGGAAGAGCGCTCGCCACTTGATGACTTCGCAGATGACGCGGGTCTCGAATGTCCATGTCCCATGGCGATCTCCTTTATATCAACCGGAAATGAAGGCACTCCCGTTCACACAGGGTAGGGTAAGGTTGGAGCGCTGTCAATAAGCGACTCCCAGACCGAGATCGTGGTGCCTTCAATTCCCATTCTCGTTCTTCACACTCCGATCACGGCTGCGGGCTGCCCAGGCACTCATCGCGTGGACACGCCCAGCACGAGGACCGCCATAGGTCGCGCTCGCCGCTGTCAGAGCCGCCCTGCCAACGCTGGAGTGGTGTGTCCATCTGCGTCCAGATTCTGCGAGGACGCGGCGCGCGCGAGCCCGGCAACGGCAAACCAGCTCTTTCGCCATATGGCAAGGAGGAGCGCAATTCTCTATACGCCCGAAGGGCCGTAAATTAGAATTGGAGAGGCACGGATGCTTCTTATGCTTCTTCGAGGACATCGGAGCTGAGGTGGAGATGAAGCCTGTGGTGATCGCATTGAAAGAAGGGTACATTAACCTTGATAATAAGCTGGCCTTCTACACGGACCATCAAATCTTCGAGCGATATAACCGATGCACGACCTGAACCTGGATCCCGCCGTCGCAGACCTGGCCCTGCGCGCGATGTACACAATCGCGATGGCCGACGGCACGATGGCGACCCCGGAGCAGGCGCTGATCGACGCTGCCGCCCGGGCCCTCGGCCGCCCGAGCTCTGGGCTCACGCCGATCGACGCCGCCGAGATCGCGGCCG
>JAACDH010000490.1 GCA_009936995.1 Rhodobacterales bacterium | reverse complement strand
TGAGTTCTGCGGCGCGTTCTAATGCGTTTTCCGCTTGTTCAAGGCCACCATGACGTAGGAGCACCAGCCCGGACTTTCTCAAGACGTTGGCATCGCCGCTGTACCGGGTCGTCAGAAACTCCGCCAATGCGATGGCTTTGGTGGTCTCATCTCTTGCTTCGGCAGTCCACATCGCCACCAAGTGTTGTTCAGACCGCCATGGCGCCACGATTTGCAATCTGCCGGCGGCGGCCGTGGCAATGGCTGGGGCTTGTTGCCAAGCGAGCGCCTCGGCAACCGCTACTTCCTGCACCGAGGTGCGTAGGAACCAAACCAGGGCAGCCGCTTGGGCGACTGCCAACCCGTTAAGAATGAACCGGATTCTGAAGACGGTCCAAAGACGGGCATCCTCACGGGAGCGTCCGCCATGCATCATGCCGAGCGCAATCACGACAGCCCCAAAAATTGCCGGAATGTGAGCTGGGAATTCGATGAGCGCGTGTAGCGCGACTGCGGCCACGCCCAGCGCCCATGAGGCGGTCCCATTGTGGCGCAACGTGCCGAATCCAAGCAATACGTAGAGGCCGAGTATGCCAAAACCCATTCCCAGGAGCCCAGTTTCGAGCGACCACTGCAAGGGATCGTTGTGGAGGTGGGACCATCGAGCGAACTCGACGCTCGAGTGTCTGGCCGCGAACGTCTTTTCAAATCCGCCAAGGCCCGTTCCATTGATGGGATACTTGGGGAAGAGGGTGAGCGCTTCCCGCCAGGCGACCCACCGTGGGCTGGAATGGACCACAACAGCCCCAACACTAGCGCCGGTGAATGCGAGCGTTCCGGCCGCGATACGAATGGCGGTGCCGCCGTTGCGCCCAACGATGCTGAGGAGCACAAGAGCGAGGACTCCCCATGCGCCAGCTGACGATATCCCGAACAATAGCGTCAGAACGCCGCACGATAGCGCTGCTGCGAGCGTAATTCGGCCGGGTCCGCTCAAAGATTGAACCGCGTACGCGGCAGCGGGGACCAGATACAAGACCATTGTTCCCAGGTGCGTGTCGTTGACGAACGGAGCAAAGAATGGCCGGTGTTCACCGATGCTGGTCGCAATGAGTCCGAGTGCGGAGTGTTGACCAAAGGCGAGGTGGCCGAATGCAAAGACCAGAACGACCACCAGCCAGGCTATGGCAAGCTGCTTTTGTTCTCGGTGAAACTGCTTTCTAGTGGCCCAGATTCCGGCGAATGTTCCGAGGCTAATGTAAAGTACCCAGAGTGCGCCGGCGGTCACTGTAGCCTCGGGATCTACCGAGATGGTGTGCCAGGTAGATCCGTTGTGGAACCCGGTGTTTTCCAGTGTGGTCCATTCGGGAAAGCCAGATGGGATCGGTACCATCCCGATGGCCACCGGAACTCCGAATAGAGCCATGCCACCCCAGAATCCGCTGAGGCGTCGGAGGTGGATAAGCGTACTATCTGGCATTCGTAAGGCAAGGAACGTCGCGACCAACAGCGCAAACATGGAAGCCGCTTGTGCGCTGGCGATGACACCCCCTAGACCCGAGTAGAGGATGAGCCAGCTGATGGCGACCGAGGCCCCTACCCAACGTCGGCGGACGAATCCACGAGGTTTGCTGCGCATGGGGCTCCTGTCTTACCTGAGTTAATCGCTCCGGTCTGAAGACTCAAGGCTATCGGATCAGAAATGGTCCCACTGTAGGTGCCATACGGGTCCCCATGTGGTTGAAACGAGCGCGTTGGTCTTCTGCGTGCGATAGTGGCTGTCAGACCGTCGAAGAGGAACCCGCGAGATGCCGCTCCCAAATTTGTCACTGCCAAGCCGGCGCGCATTAGTCGTGTTGGTTCAGAATGCACTCTGGACGTTGGGCTTTTTGGCAGCTTTCTTGCTTCGTTTTGATTTTAACGTTCCGGCGTCGTTTCTCACATTCGAATTTGCTGGTTGGCTGATTCCTCTGCTGTTTCTCCGTACAATTGCGTTCGCGCACTTAGGCCTCTTCAGTGGGTTGTGGAGATACACTGGAACCCACGACCTTGAGGGTCTTCTTAAAGGCACAGCCGTTTCATCGGGCGTCTTTGCGATGCTCTTGATGCTTGCGGGTGTCCGTGGGTTGCCACGCTCCATCGTCGCCATGGAGTTCCTCCTCGCCATCGTCAGCGTCGGTGGGCTCCGCTTCTCGGTCCGCGCAATGTCCCGGATGTTCGAACCGAATCCCTCTGAAGATACCACCAGCGTCACCCGAATCCTCATCGCTGGCGCCGGCGACACCGGCGAAACCCTCCTGCGCGAGATCAACCGCAAGTTCGGTCGCCGCTTCCTTCCGGTGGGCTTTGTCGATGACAACCCCGGCAAGCAGGGCGCCACCATTCACGGCGTTCGTGTGCTTGGCCTTGTCGAAGACTTGGCCCGTATCGCCGCCGAGACCAAGGTCGACCAAGTCGTCGTAGCAATCCCGTCGCTGCGCGGTCGCGACATGCGTCGAATCGTCGACCTTGCCGCGAAGGCGAAAGTGTCGGTACGTACGCTTCCCGGATACGAATACCTGATCGACGGCCGCATCACAGTCAACCAAATTCGCAACGTTCAGATCGAAGACCTTCTTGGCCGCGATGCCGTCAAGCTCGACCAAGCAAGCCTGGCCGCGATGATCGGTAACAAGAGTGTGATGGTAACCGGCGCCGGTGGCTCTATCGGTTCTGAGCTCTGCCGTCAGATCGCCCGATTCAAGCCCGCTAAGCTGATTCTTTTGGAGCAGGCGGAGAACGCCCTGTATCAGGTCCACCGCGAGATGAGGCGTAGCAACCCCGACATGGTCGTGCAGCCCTGCATCGCCGACATCGTCGACCGGGTGCGTCTCGACGAGATCATGAGCCGTCATCAGCCCACGCTAATTCTGCATGCGGCGGCCCACAAGCATGTGCCGATGATGGAGTGGAATGCCTCCGAGGCGGTGAAAAACAACGTCGGCGGTACCCGAGCGTTGGCCGACGCAGCACACACCCATGGCGTCGAGCGGTTC
>JAACDH010000489.1 GCA_009936995.1 Rhodobacterales bacterium | reverse complement strand
TCGTCACCGCCGACGACGGTCAAGACCTCAGCGGAACGACAAGCGCCGCTGTGGTGGTCACCGACACCGTGGCACCGGACGCCCCCACGCTCGACGAGCTGGATGCGTACGACAATGACAGCGTCTACGACGTGACCGGAAACGGCGAGGCCAACGCGACCATCACGCTCACCGCCGTGTGCGACGGGACGTCCAGTGGTCAGCTCGTCACCAACGCGGACCCAAGCGGAAACTTCATCTTCAACTTCCTCTCCGACCTCGGCGAAACCTGTACCTTCACGGCGTTCGCCGTAGACGCGGATGGCAACGCCAGCGGCGATTCCAACCAAGTTGGTACCACGATCTGCGCCGTTCCCGACCCCTATGAAGGGGGCGGGTATGGCGACACCCAGGCGGACGCCATCGACGAATGGTTCCCACTGCCCGACAACGGACTGGCCTCGTACTCTCTCCAAGGAAACATCCTCGACAACGACCCTGGGGATTGGTTCGTGGTGCACGGCACCGACGACACTGTCGCCGACAACGTGGCGTTCAACAACAACTACGACTTCCGCGTCCAAGTCACCGACACCTCGGCGCAGTACACCTTCGTCGTGCACAAGGGCAACTTGGGTTCCACCATTCTGGAGTGCGCGTCCCTGTCCACCAACGGCTACGACGACTACAACGACTTCATCTTCGACAGTGGAGACGGCCCAGACCACGTTCCACCCGCGGTCACCACCAACTGCCGGGACAACAACGCCTCGTACAACAACTGCGACGACATGACCAAGTCGTACTACATCCAAGTCATCCGCGATCCCGCGTTCACATTCGACTGCACCAACTACGAGATCACGGTCACCAACAACGCGCCGTAGCGGTTCGCCTTCGGGCGTTCTCTCTACGGCAGCGCTTTGAACTCGCCATCGCCGTAGATGTCGAGGTAGCCCTTCCAGACGCCCTCACAGACGTCGCCCAACGAGCAGGAGGCACACGCACGGGGGCCACCCTTCAGATCAAAGCGCTTCCGGTCTTGCCAGTTGAACCGAGCGCGACCGCCCGAGATGACGGAGACGCCCTCGACCGCACCGTCAGGAACGGGCTGGTGCCCCAAGGGACCTGCGGAGTCGGCTTTCACTGAGCAATCCGTGGAGAGGTCGCGGTACTCACCCATGTACTTTTGCAGGAGCGCTTCACTCTCTCGAAGCGACTTCGGCAACACACACATCGGAAAACCACCGAAGGTAAATACCTTCTTGAAGTGGCGTTCATTAAGCACAATCGCCTTGATAAGTACGGAAACGACGTCGCGATACTGGGGCGTGAGATCGGAGCTGCCCTCAGCGTAGCCCTCGGGCCGTACAAAGTTGATCCGCACATCGGGCACACCTAAGTCTTCGTAGAAAAACCGCATCATCTTGGGCAGGGCCTTGTAGTTCCAGCCGTTGAGGACGATGTTCACGCTGACACCATCCACAAGGTAGCCCTCGGCGCTTTTCTCCATCAGGTACCGAATCGCCTTGCACTTCTTCTCGAACACGCCGGGCACCCGAGTGAGTTTATTTTCCAGCTCGGGCGTGTGGCCGTGCATGCTGACCGTGACCCGGGTGAGTCCGGCCTCGAGCATCTTGTCGGCGAACTTCGTCTTCGCCATTCGGGTGACGTTCGAGGCGATGGCGATGCGGGTGAAACCGATCTCCTTCGCATAGGCTACCGACTTCACAATATGTGGGTAGATGGTGGGTTCTCCGCCCAGGAAGCCCACGGATCGGCTTCCACTCGCGTAGTATTGCTCAAGCTCGGACTTCATCAACGGCCAAGCCATGAACCGGCGATTGTCAGCCGACGGGAATCCGTCGAGGCAGAACACACATTTGTTGTTGCAGGCCTTGCCCACGTTGATTTCGACGTTGCGCCGTTTATCACGCAGTGGGTTGCGTGGCTGGTTGCCGTCTAGAAGGGGTTGTGCAGACATGGAGCTATTGTGCCATGAGGCCCGGTTCGCCGCCAGCCCCCATTGGAGCAGCGGTGAGTTCGTCGGTGGGCCAAAGCTCGGCGTATCGGTCATACACGCCCATACAGACCTCTCGCCAGCCGCACCCATTACACGCGTCGACGTGGATTCGCTTCCTCGCGGGCGTCCAGTTGTAGAAGTCGTCGAAGATGGCCTTGTCGCCTGCGCGGCGCCACTCTACGGTGACCCGAGGGTCCCAGTGCAGATCGTTCGACAACATCCGGTACTCCCCCATGGTGCACATGGGGATTCCGAAGAAGCGAAGTACCGAATCTCCGGCAAAAGCAGGCACCGTTGGCAGCACTTGCTTGAGTTTCGCCAGCGGAACAGCGAGCTCGGTGTAGGCATCGTAGGCTGCACCTTCGGGCGTCGTGTTGCTCACCACAATGAGTATCGCGCCCAACTTTGAAGCGAAAGCAACGGTTTTTGGTAGATCGTCGATGTTCCGATTGGTGACCACCGTGTTGATGTACAGCTTGAAGTCCGGTCTCAACCGTTTGGCATTGCGGATCGCCCGCGTCACCCGCTCGAAACTGCCGGCGCACCGGGTGAGTCCATCGTGGACCTCGGCGTTCCAGCCATGAAGCGAAAACAGCCCCTCATCGAGGTAGGGCAGCGCCTCTGCCGCAAAATCGTCACGGCAAAGCATGGTGCCGATGGTACCCAGCGACGTGCGCATCTGCAGCTTCTTCGCGAGCTTGAGGATATCTACAAAACGAGGGTGAATCGTTGGCTCTCCGCCCGTCAGGTGCAAGTTTTGCACCCCTCGTTCGGCGTGAACCCGAAGCACCTTTGCCACGCGGCCCCAGGTGACCGGTAGCCGCTTAAACGCGGTCATCCGGTGGTCTTCCGAGCAAAACACACACCGCTCGGGACAGGTGTAGGTGATGTGCAGCTCTAGTCGGCGCATGACCTTGCCATGGGGACCGATCCAGGGGGTTTCACTCAAGGGGACACCACGGTCTCACGAGCCACCTTTCGCGCGGCTCGTTGGGCGAAATACGCCGGGTACAGAGACCGACAGAGGTCGGTGAGCAAACCATCGACGGTCTGGGTGGCTTCCCAGACATGGGGCGGAAGCGTCTGGGCGAGCATGCCATTGACCTGGGCCGAACGGGACGCCAGCAGCTGGATGCTGGGCGGGTCGTCGAGGGTGCCGACCTGAGTTTTTCCCCGCAGCCCATCCAGTTGGCCAGAGAGCCCCACATTGGACGGGTGGATGGTGGCATCGGCATCTACAACAAGGCCGGTATTGAAGAACGGCGTGGGCGCCCGGGTGAACAAATTCCGAAGATACAGCCGGTCACCATTCATCCAGGCGGATCTAATCTGCGACTCGATTCCAGCAAAGCCCCTCCGCAACCCAACGATCTGCTCGGGCTTCCAAGGAATGTAGTAGCCGGGCAGTAGATTGAAGCGCCACAGGCCCAGCCCTCGAAGATGAGCGAAGTTCTCGGCGGCACGCACGGCGGTCTTCGGGGCGATCGTCTGGGTGATGACCACCCGCGGAGTCTTCAGAATCTGTGGTAGCAACGTCATCACATGCCCATACGCGTCGGGAACGCCTGGCAGCGCACGGCGGAGACGCCGGTGGTCTTCAGGCGCGCCATCGAGGCTGATGGTGAGCACCGTCTTGGGAGACCGGCGAACACGATCTAGCCAGTCCTCGTCGAGCCCTAGTCCATTGGTGGACAAGTACACTCGATCGATCTCTGGGCGACGTTCGGCCTCATCCATGGCGGCGCGTACAACATCGGGAACCAAGAGCGGCTCTCCACCGAACAGCTTGATCTGCCCACCACCATATCGATCAGCGAACAAGGACACGGCGCGTCTTGCCTGTTCTACGTCTAGAGATGGCCAACCGTCTTTAGCGGTGGGGCAGTAAGCGCACCGCAGATTGCATGCGCGCGTGACAGTTAGAATGAGTGTGGAAGGCGCCGGTGCGCTGTCTACCACTGCCCGTGGGAACCGTGGCTACCGTGAGAACCGTGAGAACCGTGGCTACCATGAGAACCGTGGCTACCGTGAGAACCGTGGCTACCGTGAGAACCGTGGCTACCGTGAGAACC
>JAACDH010000488.1 GCA_009936995.1 Rhodobacterales bacterium | reverse complement strand
CGTCCACGCTTGCGCCGCTCTCTACGCCCCATGAGACGCCTCCAGCAGCCGTGCCACCTGGCCGGGGTGCCACGGCCTCCCGTTCCGGGTGTACAGCCCGTCAGCAGTCAAGGAGCGGCCCACGCGGCGGAGAGACCAACCCCGGAGCCGACGCTTCTTCGCCTCCAAGATGATGTCCCGCTCCGACAGTTCCGGCTCCAGGTGAATGCCGTCGTCTCCGAGCCGGAAGCCATATGGAACAGGTCCGCCAGTGTACTCGCCACGTCGCTTCTTTGCCTGCATCGCCGCACTGGTCCGCTCGGACGCCGAGGCCCGCTCCCACTCGCCAATCACGGTGATTACGGACAGGATCATCCGCCCCCCGGCGCTGCGAGTGTCGATGTGCTCGTTGACGCTCAGCAGGCTCAACCCCGTGGTGCCGATGAAGTACCGCTGGATCAGCGTGTTGAGGTCAACCACCGACCGAGTGAGGCGGTCGAGCTTGGAGATCAACAGGGCATTGGCCTCACCGGACTCCAGCCTCGTGAGCGCCCGAGCGAGGCCATCTCGCTGGAGGGACTTCGCCGAGGCTCCGGCGTCCTCCTCGATGCCCACGAGTTCGATCTCGTACAGGCTCGCGTACGCCTCCAACTGTGCCCGCTGGGCAGCGAGGCTCAGACCACCCGTGGCCTGCTTCTCGGTGCTCACGCGGATGTAGCCAACAGCCTTCGTCATGGGTCACCTCCAAGTGGATGCGGGTTCAGTCGTGGGCGGGTGTCACAGTGCCGTCGGGACGCACGCAATCAGCGTCCTCGTCAGTACGGGTTCACCTTGTGGCGGCTCTCAACGCCACGCGCTGTGACAATGTGACCGGTCGAAGTTTGCCGCTTCACCCTTATTGGGAGAGAGTCGACCGTTTTGGCCACCAAATTCGTTCCGCAACGGGCAGTTTTCGTCAGAAACCCCGGTTTCTCCGGCACCCTACGGGCCTCTTAAGTTTCCATAAGGCCATTCCCACCCGCTGAAACCACAGTTCAAAGTTGTTTCTCACCGCCGGTTTGATGGAAGCGCGCGGTCACGAGGCCCAAGCGGTTGTCAGCGCCCGGAACGGTCATTTCGAGATCGGTAACTTGTCTATATGCCCTGAAGGAGAAGAAGGAGGTCGTAGATGACTCTTGACCCAGACTCCTCATGGATGCTTGTCAGTGAGATGGCGAAACTGCTCAAGACCACGCCGAAGACAGTGCGCCGAGCAGCGGCTCGGGGGTCATTGGAGTGTCTACGGCTTGGTCCTCGTGCAATCCGAGTCCGTATTCCAACGGTTCGCCCTGTGAGGTTTCGAAACCCTCCTACCAAACATCCGTAGGCTTCGGTTCCTCTCAAAGGCCTGGGGGGGCGATTCTGATCCCGTTCCGGTACTCGTCATAGCGGGGGTGCTTCCCGCTGAAACAACAACGATGCGGGAGAACGTATGGAGACGAAAGTCTGGTGGGGCAAGATGGTGCCGATCGGCGTGATTCAGGTAGGGCCGATGAGCGAGCGGCTCATCAAGTTTTACGCCATGTTCGGGGTCACCGAGCAGGAGAAGGAACGAGGCAAGTGGCGGATCTGGACGCCCGAGGAGGTGACCATCATCCTCGGAACGGGAGCAGACCCGGACCACCCGACTCCGAGAGAGATCGGGAACATGACGCGGACCCGTCGGCGGCTCGTGGACAAGGGTCTCCTGGAGAAGGTGGAGAGGTACGACCCCTACGAGGGAGTGCCTCGGTACTCATGGCGTCACACGCCACCGCCCCTCTCCGAGCCTGCCCTCAAGGTGCTCAACCGTCTTTCCAACAAGGTGACCTGGTGCAACAGGGAGGATGCGGTCAAGGTCAAGTGGTCGGACCGCTTGGGGCACGTGCCGTTGATCGTTGATCTTTCGTATTACCAAGACGAGGTCTACTCCTGGCTGTACGCGCTCTCGGACCTGCTGGACTTCCGTCATCCCGAGGTCTGGGAGTTCTGGACCCTCAAGGCCCCGAAGGCTGTCAGCGGGAAGAAGCATCCCTTGACCAAGATCGCGGACAGGGACTTTCGCCTGATGATCGGGATGCTCTCCCTGGAGGACGGACTCAAGAGGAACCTCGACTCCAACCTGGGCTGGCGTCCCAAGGATCCCATTGCGTGGACCCTTCGCGCCTTGTCGAAGCAGGTGGGTCTTGAACCGCCCCGCTTCGACAAGAGGCAGGGTTGTACCAAAGACCCGCAACACGAACCCAGCCACGCTTGGGCAACTCATCTCGCCATTCTGGAAGGAGGGTGCTGTGCGGAACAACGCTGGGATTAATCAGCCTGTCGTTGCGACGGTTGATGAGTTCCTTGATGGCGTAAATATCCTCTGTGTCCCAGATCAGGATGGGCTTTCTTTTGGCCATGGATTCTCCTTGGCAGTTGGTGAACAACACACAGCGATTCTGTCCATCCCTTGTCCATCGGGCTGGTCGTCATCTGACGTTTCGTGTCCCCTCCGTACCGGCGGGAGTTCCCCCTCCCGCTCCCACTTCCTGACCGTGTTCTCTGAGACCCCGAGGCGTTCGGCCACGTCTGCGGTGGTGAAGGTCTCCTCGTCCGCGAACCTGACCCGTTCGCCCGTAGGGTCGCCCTTAGGACGGGCAAGTCCTCCTGCCGGTAAAGCCTCATCGGCTGGTTGCCCCACTTCAGACGCTCTGGCGTGATCCAGCCTTTGGCCTCGGCACGACGGAGGGCGGTACAGAGCCACCCAGGACTTGTGCGGGTTGTGCGGGTATCGGGCCAGGATGGGCTGGAAATGGCCCGCACAGAGGTTCAGGGTGTCATCGAAAAGGCAGGACCAAGGTGGATCGCAGATCCTGATTAAACATTGAACCGATGTTTGACGGCGAAGGTGGAACATCGAGAATTAGGGAGATTGTATCCGGTGGTTCTCAACGGGCAGGTCAGTCGTCGCGGTCGTGTTGTTCCTCGATAGGTTGCCACGCGAGTTCGTTCGAAGGCAAGGCCAGCGCCCGCGATGTCTCCGCGACCTGGTTGTCAATGTCCTTGGGGTTTCGGTAGGCGTCGCCGTTCCGTTCGACGATGTGGCAGTGGTGAAGCAGTCGGTCCATGGCTGCGCTGGCGAGAAGTGCTTCGCCAAACAGCGGATACCATTCCGCTGTGCTTCGGTTTGATGTGATGACCAGGGCGCCGTGCTCGTAGCGGTGACGCATGACCTCATAGAGGTCTTGGGGCTCGTCTTGCTTCAATGGTTGAAGGCCGAGGTCGTTGATGATGAGCAGGTCTGGCTTGGTGTAGCGCAGCATGGTTCGGTCAAAGCTTGGGTCCACCCTGGAAGAACGCAGTTGGCGGAACATGGTGTGGGCGGACGTGTATGTGACCATGTGTCCGGACATGCAGGCGCGATGGCCCAAGGCTTGAGCAAGAGGGTGTCCTTGAAGGCTCGGACGCCGGTGACGCCGAAGAAGCAGGCCCGTTTACAAGCTGCGATTCGGCGCTCCTCGGGGTAGTCCTTGAGGAACTTGACAATCGCTTGAACCTTGTGCAGCGGCAGCGGCCCGTCCTCGGAGTCAAACAGCTCGAATACGTAGGTGAAGTCTTCTTCGCCTATTTTCGAAGCTTGCGCTTCCCAGTATTCGCGGGTCTGATGACCCCACTGTTCGCGCCGTTCGGGTGGAGATCCCTGATCGTTCGCGGAGAAAGCACTGCAAAGCGACTTCCTGATCAGCTGATTGTGACGGTTTTAGTTGAGTCAGGTGGACTGTCACCTGTTCGCCACAGAAACGCCATCGAACTGGCCGCACCACAGGGCTATCCAGTCCCGCAAAACTCGAACCCGGGGCACACGATGCTCAACGCCTTCCTTGCCGCAATTCTGTTCAGTTCTTCTGCGTTCGCAGAAGACGAAGAGCGGATCAACCCCCTTGCGCCCAACGATGAGCACAACCTCGGCAATCATCCAGCGGACACCGATGCGGCCTATTTCAAGCCTGGAACCGGCCTGGTCATCGCGTCCGAGGACGGAGACTTCTCGATCGCGCCCCGGCTGCGAATCCAATTCCGCGACGAGCTGCACATCGGCGAAGAGGAGACCACCAACACGTTTGGTGCCCGCCGCGCCCGACTACAGTTCAAGGGCAACGTGTTCGGGAAGAACAATAAGTACAAAGCGGAGTTCGCATTCTCGCCGAAAGACCTTTCTTTTAAGGACGGGACGCCGGGTCGGACGCCACTTCTGTCGTTCTACACTGAGCACACGCAGTCACGTGACCTCTCCGTACGGGTGGGCCAATACAAGCTGTTATACAGCCGGCAACGCGTGATCTCATCGGGCAACCAGGAGTTCGTGGACCGGACCATCGCACAGGGTGAATTCAACCTCGATCGCGACATCGGCTTCCACTTCTTCTCGAAGGATCTGGGTGGGCTGGACAAGCTGAAGTACTACACGGGCCTGACCATCGCCGAGGGGCGCGATTCTTGGGAGGCCGAAGTGATTGGTCCCGACGCGTCTCCCAGTTGGCAATACCTGGGCCGCGTCGAGGTCAATCCGTTTGGTCATTTCAAGGACTACTCCGAGGCTGACCTCAAGCGCCTGAACAAGTTCCGACTGTCCCTCGGCGCCGCATATGCCCTGACCGCGAACGGCGATAAAGACAGGGGTTACCTGGGTGACTCCTACACAGATGACGGCACCGTCACCTACAATAATGTCACTGTCGACACCATGGCCAAGTGGGCTGGGCTCACCATCTTCAGTGAGTTCTTCTACCGCGACGGCACGCGGAACGATGGCATGACGCCCGGTGCAGCGGGGCCGGACGATGTGGTCCTGACCCGGAACGGTATGGGTGGCTCCGCTCAAGTTGGCTACCTCTTGCCCGGCCTCCCGATGGGTGTTGGTGCACGCTACTCGAGCTTTGGTCGCGGCGGATTGGCTGCGAACGAGAGCTCGATTGTGGACGAGCGCGAAGCCGGTGGCACCGTTGGCTACTACATCGCTGGCCACCCCTTGAAGATCCAGGCCGACTACTTCCACATCTGGAGTGACGAGGCCGAAACCGCTTCCGACCGCGTTCGCGTGCAGATACAGTTCGCATACTAGCGAAGGTGGCGACGGGGACGGCCTGCGCTGCCCCGCCGCAAGACGGTGGACACCCACGAATCTCCAATGCCGTCGGACAAGAACCTGCTGGAATGATTGGGTTATATCGTTCCCCCAAACGTTCCGAGGCAATGGGTTTTCGGTTCCTGACACCCGTTTTCGCAACCAATCGCAGTTTCTCGTCCCGCGGCTCGAGGCCCTGTGGCGTGCGCCGCCACACCAGCAGTCCGTCATCAACCAGCCAGACTTGAATTTCGTCGCCTCCGAGCTCCATACGGGCTCAGCGTCGGTCCAGATCTCAGTTCGATACCGCGTGGGTGGATTACCGGTGGGCGCCGGGGCACAACGGATGCCTCACAACGAGGTCAGACCAGGCGGCACCCACGGGTCCCCCTCGTAGCGCTCGACCCACGGCGCGCGATCTACGCTCTCCACCCACTTGGCTTCCGAATGGTCCACTGGATTGTTCCGGTGCTCAACGGAATCGTGCTCATCGTGATGACGGGTGGCCCAAGATGACAGACTGCTCAACGACCTCGTCCTCCGGTGCTTGCCCACGTTGGTGGACTTGGCAGAAGACCGCGGTGGGTTCGTGGCGAGCCACGTGGTTCGCTACCTCGACCGCTTCGGCCGCTGCGGCGACCCTACGCTTGGTTTCGCCCTGCTGTGATGTTGCTGTGGTGCGTCGAAGGTGGTGCCTGTTCGCTGTCACGGTCGGGCGCTTTGCCCCACCTGGGGCGGCCGCGCGATGGGCTCAGGTGCAGCGCACCTGATCGACCGGGTACTGCCCGACGTTACGGTCCGCCAGTGGTCCATCCAGACCGGAGCACTCATCGTGCCGGACTGGCCGAGGTCTTCCACAGGCTCCTCCTGGAGGGGGTTTTCTTCGCCGATGGCGACACGGTGCGCTGGGTGAGGGTGCCTCCACCCACCACCGAGGAGGTTCAACAACTCGTCACCCACATCGCGCGCTAGAGCGCGGACTGCAGCGAAGTCACGTCCGCCCATTCCGACTGCCTCGGCTCTGCGGGAAAGACCAAGGGTACAACCCGGTCTGGCCGAGGACCTGCACGCCGTCGTTATTCGGCGCGACGACAGAAAGGGCCTTGAACGGCTGTGCCGCTACGAACGGAGGCGATGATCGCAGTCAACGAGCTCAACCAGATGACGGAGCTCGGCATCCCAGAATCGGTGGCCATTCGAGTCTGAGGCGAGCCGGGGATGGGGATGGGGAAATCTGGTCCGGAACCGAGCCATGCAATAACGCCGCGACGAGCCGTAAAGTCTGCGTTAGAGTACCTGCTGGATGGTGTGATGATCCGCAAAATTCGGGTAGATCTGTGGGTTCTGGGCGTCGGTTTAGTAGCTCTACTGGCTGTCCAGGGGTGTCAGAGTGGCGGTCGAACACTGGTAATAGGCACCAGTAGCTCCGACACGGGTACACCGCTGACCACCAGCACGGGCACCAGCACGGGCACCACGACGGGTACCATCAGCACCACGACGGGTACCAGCACCACAGGCACCACGAGCCCCACGCCCCCGTTGTGCGCGGCCATTCCGGCGATACCGCAGACGTACAGTACCATCACGGGCATTCCCACTAGCGAGGAGTTTACCTTCGACGCGCTGGGCCATCTGCTTAACATTAACGACTCTGACGATCTGCTCTATCAGTCGGACATCCTTGGAAATACAACGGTTCTGGCGCCCTACAGCTCGTCTGAGGTCGGTGCGATTCGCTTCTTAATCGACGGCGATTTGGTGGTGGCCGACGAGGGCAGCGGTGCGCTTATGCGTCTTGGACTGAACGGGTCCACGCAGGTGTTGCTGGGCAGCATCGATGAACCCAACAGCATTATCATCCATCCAGATGGCTGGATCTTCACCACGGCGGCGGATCAGATTCTGCGAGTCGATCCAGACTCGGTGTTGCCGCCCGAGGTGATGGTCAACATGCCGGGACACGACCTAGATGGACTCACCTTCTCGCCCAATTACGATTGGTTCTACTTCAACTCAGACGACACCGGCGAGATCTACAAATCGGCGGTGACCTCGCAAGTCCGCCTAGACCCGCCGATAGAGATCGTCGATTTGTGGGAGGGGTTCGAGCAGCTCGACGGCATGACGGTAGACGAGTGCGGTTCGCTGTACGTAACCATCACGGACGGGCGGATCCGTCGCATCGATCCCACCACAGGTGCGGTGCAAAACTTCCCACAGATCCCCGGAGGCTGGACGACATCGCTGCACTTTGGGGCGGGCGTTGGAGGTTGGTTGCGGGACCACCTGTACGTCATGGACCGCAGCGGAGGGATTTATGACATCCCGGTAGGCATCAATGGCATGTGGCAGCCGCATCATCCGGCGGTGACCATTCCGTAAGAAGTGGGGAAGACGAGGAGGTAGCCGCTGGGTGTTGACTCATACGCCGCCCTGCGTCTGCACCTGGCGGACCTGCTTTGGTGGTACGCGCGCTAACTCTACGCTCGCGCACCCTAAACGTTCGAAAACCGGTATACTGCCTCGGGAGTGCGCGAATGCTTTTTATCCTCCACGGCATACGCAAGCACGGCGCCGGCTACCGGGTGGAGCGGGTCTACGCTTCTTCTGACGGCGTCATCTTCGGCATCCCACTGTACGCCAAGGTGCTGTCCAAGCTGCCCGTCTTCCACAAGATGGACACGTGCCAAGAGACCGTGGAGAAGTACGCCGCGCGCAAGAGCCAAGCCCTCACCGCCAAGTACGACGGCTACGCCAGCCACCCTCACGCGTGGAGACGACACGTTCGACCTCAACCGCACACTTGCGCTTCTTTTAACTGCCGAAGGCCGGTAAATTGGATAGGTAATACTAGTGTTTCTTATTCGCTAACCGAGCCCCGCATCACCGTTGGGGCGATCCCTCCGGAGCCACATATCATAGCCTCCCATCATGTCTTTACATACCTCAACGCCCTCCCCGGCGAAGGTCGTTATGGCTGCCAAACGAGTGGCTAACCCCCGAACCCAAGGGGCCGACGACGCGCCGCCTCGTGTCGGGGACGCGCCGCGCGACATTGCGTACAACCTCACCGTGCGGTGCACCGCGGCTAATGATGTCACGGAAACCGCGCTAGAGGAGTGGCGTCAGGCCATCGAATCGCTTGGTCGAAAATCGTATATAAAGTGCGACGCTAATGTCTGTTTCGCCAGGTTCCAACTGCACCCCCGCAGTCACAAGCCCGAGGCATTCGAAGAGATCGCGTCCATCTGGTTGCCTCTGGTTTCCGCTGCTCAGGCGGCGGGACTGAACTGCTGCGGGCTGTTGTCAAGCCCAGGTCTGGCCGTCGCGACGCGTCGATCGTGGGTCGCCTGTGCACTCCCCGCCGAGCTGCTGTGGACCCGCTCCGCGTTCGAGGATCTCGGCGGTGAGCAGCACGATGGCTGGAACTGGCGTGATCGATTCGAGCTCACAGACCCCAACCACGGCGACGTGTCGCTCGTCGCGTCCAGCTTTGCCCGGATGTCCACGACCCGCACCCATGTGGTGCCCACCGTCGTAGGCCGCCAGGCCGAGCGCGCACAGCTGCTGCGGTACCTCGAAGCTGCCGCCCGCGGTGCCACGACCGCCCGACACCCAATGCTGTTGGCCCCAGCCGGCATGGGCAAGTCCACCCTGGTCGCAGAGGTCACGTCCGAGGCCGCAGTGCTGGGTCTGCAGTGCATCCGAACCCACTGCGTGGACTACGCGACGCTGCGACGTCAGGGCCCGTTGCCCCGTCTCCTGCTGGCGCTGTTCGCGCTGGAGGCCGACAAGCCCGACCTCCACTTGAAGGTCATCGCTGCAAGTGCGGCCATCGAACGGCTCGACGCCTTACCTGTGCTCCTCGACCTGCTCGACCTACCACTCGAAGAAGAGGGGCGAAGCATCCTGTCCCGCTTTGGGCCCCAGCAGCTAGAAGCGGCACGCGCCGAGGTCATCGCCCAGTGCGTCCGCAACGCCGCACGTCGCGCACCCGCGCTGCTTGTCATCGAGGACCTCCACTGGGCATCAGACGCCGTCCTCTTCTGCGTGGCCGAGATCGCCAAGGCGACGCGAGACACCCCTTTCGTTCTGGTCGCGACCAGCCGGCCATCCATCGACCCACGAAAAACACACCCTGCGCTCGGCAAGTCGCTGGCCGCCATCCAGCTCGGGCCGCTCTCGTCTCAGGACGCGCGTTCACTCGCGACGCGGCTCGCGCGGGACCGGCGGAACCCGTAGCAAGTTCACTCCGAGGAGTTCCTCGACGACGCGGAGCTCGACCGTTGCCTGCTCCAGGCGGGCGGCAACCCACTCTACCTCACGCAGTACCTCCATCACGCTGTGGGAAGCGTACAGGACGCCGCGGCGCCTCTGACCCTTGCGTCCTTGCTCGCGCAGCGAATCAACGACCTGCAGCCAGCCCCCCGGGCGCTCCTCGATGTCGCCGCGAGCATCGGCTTCTACTTCGACTCCGACCTCGCACTCGACATCTCCGGGGCTACCCCCGACGCGCTTGCTCGACTCGAGGACGCCGGCCTCGTGGTGCGACCGGAGTCCGGCCACCGGTTTCAACACGCGCTGGGCCGAGACGCAATTCGTTCATCGCTCGCCGATGCACAGCGGCGTCAGATCCACCTCGAGCTCGCGGACGCCACCACCGACCTGCTGGTCCGCGCTGAACACTGGGCGAGCGCAGGAGACCCTCGCGCATTCGAGTCCTTTGTCGAGGTCGCCAGAGACCACCGAGAGGCGTTCGGGTGGTTCCAGGCGCTCTCGGCACTGGGTCGGGCCGAAGCGGTCGCCTCCGATGACCCGCAGTGCGCACAGGTGTGGACGGCACAGGGCGAGATTCACGAGGAGTAGGGCGAAGGCCAACGCAGTCTGCGGTGCTTCGAGGCTGCGCTAAAGGCCCTTGCCAGAGCCCAGGTCGCCGAGGACGCACTCTCCATCCAACGCGCGCGGCTCGGCGCACTCTCTGCGCACCGGGTCCTTGGCCAACTCGACGAAGCGGAGCGAACAATCTCCACCCTCTCACGCCAACTCGATGGCGAGCGGGCCCGCGCCGCAATGCCGGTCGCGAGCGCTCGCCTCGACTACCTTCGCGGTTCGATCGCGTTCTCGCGTGGGCGACTCGACCTGTGTGGACGCTTCCACGCGTCGGCACTCACCACGCTGGAGGCCGTCGAAGCGGCGACCGATAGCGGCGAGGCCGGCGAGGGATGGACCGGACACCGTGTCTACGCGCAGGCATTGAGCGGAATGGGAGACGCGCTCTACGCCCAGGGCCGGTACACCGAAGCCGCCGACGCCATGCAGCGTTGTGTCGATCTCGCCCGAAGTCGCGGCTTTGGGCGCATCGAGGTGAGCACGCTGCACATGCTCGGAATCGCCACAACCTACACGGGGGACTGGCGCCTCGGCGCTGAGCTGGCCCGGACCTGCTGGGAGCAGGCTTGTCAGGTGGGCGATACCCGCGCCACCTTGCTCTCCGAGCTCAATGTCGCGCTGCCCTGCTTCTGGGGTGACCACGCACAGGACGCTCTGGATTCCTGCCAAGGGGGAATCGAGCGGGCTGAGTGGCTGGGCTCCGCGGTGCTGATGGGAATGACCCGCGCCTTCACCGCACACATCCGGCTTGCCGGGGAGGATCGGACATCGGCGGCCCGAGACGTCGTGCTCACCCTCGAGCACCTCAAGACCGGTGGAGAACGCCTGTATGGCGGCGTGTGTTACGGCGCGGCCCTGTCGCTGGCGTGTGCAGATGGTGTCGCCACGACAGACGCGCGCGTCGAAGAGTGGCTCGCGCGGGGCACCGACCTGCTAGCCAGCGCCGTGATCTCCCACAATTACCTGTACTTCGCGCTGGGTGCGGCGCCGGCGGCCCTCGCAAGGCACGACATCGCGACCCTGTCGAGTCTGCTCGACCACCTGCGCGTCTTCTTTCGTTCCGAGCTGCGCACATGCCCCCACGGTGTCGCATCCGCAGTCGTGGCCTGGGTCGAGCTACACCTCGAAGCGCTCGGCGTGTCCACCAGTGAGCCCATGCTCGAGCTCTGGACACGGGTCCAGGCCCAGCCGCTGCTCGCCCGGCGAGCGCACACCCTCGGAGCCCACCCATGAACTGGGAAACAGTCCTGGCGCCCATGGCACAACTCGAGGACGGGGTCGTACGGCCCCTTACCTCCCAAGCCCTGCGACTGCTCGGAGCAGCACCGCAGAGAATTGAAGCCCTGATTCCCAATCGGGAGCACGCCCCGTGGACCCGTCTCCTCGAGCGCGTACGGCGCTCGGGTTTCGCCCTGTGGTTCGACACGACGACTACGCGGGATGCCGACATCGGCGACCGAGATCTACGAATTGGCGTGAGCCCCAGTGACGGCACCGGCTTCGTCCTCACCTTCGTCGATCGGACGGCAGAGCGGCGCCGCGCGGGAGAGCGACAGCGCAGCAATCGCTTTCTCACGGATCTGCTCGATCAAACCCCGACGGTGTTCTTCGTCGTCGACCGGTCGGGTCGCCTGGTGTTCCGCAACGCGGCCTTCGACGCCCTCGTCCGCGAGCGCGTCGAGGTGGTCTCCCGCGCAAGCCTTCCGCAGCTCACAGGTGCCTTCCACGACCGGCTGACCCAAATGTTCGAGACCGGCAGCGAGCAGGCGCTCCGGACCGATGGCACCGACTCCGCTGGCCGAAGCCGTCACTTCCAGCTTACGCTCCAGCCGCTTCAAGACCGCCACTCGCTCGTGCATCAAGCCCTGATCATCGGGGTCGATCTCACCGATCTCATCGACGCTCACGCCGAACAGCGGCGCCTGCAAGCAGAGCTGGAACAGGCCCAGCGCCTCGAGGCACTCGGACAGATGGCGGGAACCATCGCGCATGACTTCAATAATTTCCTCTCCGTGATGTTCATGGCGGCCGCCAGCATCCGAGAGGCGGCCCCCGAGGAAGACTCCGAGATGACTGAGTCGATCGACATCCTCGAACAAGGATGTCGGCAAGCCCGCGATCTCACCCAGGACCTCGTCGCCTTCAGCCGCACCCAGATGCACTCCGAGCGCTCGAGCCTCCTCTACGCCGCCCTCGACGCAATCGCCGTCGCGGTGCCGCGGCTCGTCCCTCCGGGCATCTTGCTGCATTTCGAACGACCGCCCGTCGGTGAGCCGACCGGCGACAGGGTGCCGCTCTCCGAGTCGCAGTGCCTACAGATCGTCATGAACCTCGTCCAGAACGCGATCAACGCGCTCGATGGGAAGGGGCAGATCTCCACGACGCTCATTGTCGCGGACGCCAGCTTGCAGATCCGCGTCGAGGACGACGGGCCGGGGGTTCCCGCCGAGGTGCAGCGTCAGATCTTCGAGCCATTCTTCACGATGCGCGAAAGCGATGGCGGGACAGGCCTCGGCCTCACCTCCGCCCGCACCTTGGTCGAGCGCGCAGGCGGCACACTCGTACTGCAAACCGCCCAACTCGGGGGCGCCGCGTTCGTCGTCACCCTGCCACTGATCACCGCCGCAGCGACAGGCAGCGGCACAGGAACCACCGGGCCCCGCTAAGGGCAGGTCGCCGGCACCCTCTACGTACGTCTTTCATAATCCCGCTCATGACGTCCACCTCATCGAGGCCCGGTGGCTGGGCGCCGGATCTCCCGGAAGCGGCGCCTACCTGCTGCCCGAGGGCTACGGTCTAGCGGTCGACCCCGGCTCACTGATGGTGTTTCAGGTGCGTTATCACAGCGAGCCCGACAACACCGAGACCAACGGGGTCCTTGGGATGGGCATGGACATCCCCGCTGGCGCGTCCGATGTCTCCCACACATTCAGTACGGGAATAGGAACGGACATCCAAATGCACAATACGACCTTGCATATGCACACCTTGGGCAAGTCCGTTGAGTTCACTGTCCAACACCCAGACGGCTCCGAATCCTGCCTGCTCCGCCACGACGCGTACGACGTTAACTGGCAGCGTGGCTACGATCTGGTCGAACCCCTCGATGTGGGTCCTGGCGACATCGTCGAGCTCACCTGCACCTGGGACAATCCCACCGACCAAGACGTGTCCTGGGCAGAGTCCTGGGCACGCCCACCCATGGCGGCCGCCAGACCCTGAACAACTGAGCGGCGGCCTGGCTGATCCTGGACTTCACCCAGTACTGGCGACACCGGGCCGCCCATCGAATCGCGCTGTTGTGGGCGGTGCACGCCGTTCACCACCAAAGCGAAGAGTACAACACCACGGTCGCCGCTCGGGCCTCGATGTTCCAAGAGACCCTCTTGGTGGTGACACCGCTGGCCGCGCTCGGCGCGCCATTGGCAATGGCCATCCCCGTCTTTGCGTTCACCAGCTTTGTCACCTTCTTTAGCCACACCCAGTTGGTGGGTAAGCTCGGCTGGCTGGACCGGGTGTTCGTGACGCCCTCGGTCCATCGGTTGGGATTCAAGCTCGTAAACAACCCCTCTAATTCGCCCGCTGGTTTCTCGAAAGCCAACCTCTCCGACGCAAATTCGCTATCTCGTCGCGACGTCTCTGTTAGTCGTCGGCGCGGTGGTCCAGGTGGTTTTGGCCATGAACTACGGCCTGTCCACATGGCAGTTCACGACCGTGGCGATGATGGGATTGTCAGCCCTGGGCATAAGCGGCGCGGTTCTCGACCTTGGACCGGCCCCGTGGCACCGCGACACACGATAGAAGGACACCGGAGGAAGGTTGCCCCAACTCGACCCCAACACCGTCCAACGCACCCGGCGCCGCGACCTTCGAAGAGATGCTTGCCGTCGATCTGGAGGCCTTCGAAACGGGGCTCTGGACCCTCTTCGAAAACCCACACGACGTCTTTTCGCTCCCCAAGACTCTCGAAGGTGACGCGTATCCGACGACCCGGTCTCACGGTTTCCATGGCGAGCAAGCGCACGCTGCCGAAGTCCTGTCCGTCGATGATCGGGTCGTAGTCCAGCTTCGACATCCGGGGCTTGATGTGCTCGGCGGCAAGGAGGGTACACCGGCAATCCTACGGACCGTGCCGCCTCCGGGCACCGGTAGGTCCAGACTCACCAGGTGAAAGATAGCGGAGAGAAATCCTTTGGTCTTCCGCAAAGGCAGGTAGAAAATCAGCCCTTCATGAGATCGGGCTCACGGATGAGGGCGTTCCAGGGGGGCAGGGAAAAGGTGAGCCGTCAAACGGACAAGACGACGGTGTCTGCTGCGGGATCATTCATGCACGATCGCTGCGGCGCCGCAAGACCAGCGCGATGAGCGCCAGACCGCCGGCCGTCCACGGGGCACCGCCGGTCTGGTCACAGCCCTTCTCTTTGCCATGGTCATGCTCGCCATGGTCATGGCCGTCGTCGTCGGCCCCGTTATCCTCGCAGACCTGCTCCTCGATGTCGGGAACGGGCTCGAACTGGCCGGTCTCGTGGAAGTTGTTCACCAGTGGACCCCAGTCGCCGAAGTCCGATGGCGCGACGTCGGAGAAGTCTTCAACCACACCGACGGCCAGCCAGATCTTACCCGTACGGTTCTCGGTGTTCCACCCGACGATATAGGAAGTTCCGCTCTCCGGCATGTCCACCCATTCCTCCACGTGAACCCAGCTTGAGGTCTGTGAGAAGGGTTCGTAGAAGTCGGCCTGCGACCCGCCCCCGTCCAGAAGGACCGCACCGAGCCCGTCGGGCACTTCGAAGGGGAAGTCGCCTGGTTTCGGCTCGGGGAGTCCGGGGCCGATCACCGCAACAGAAGGGCGGTCGTCCTCGAGGCGTGGAATCTCCGGAACACCCAGCTGCACCCAGACGGGCTCCCCGGCTACTGCGTCGAAGGTCATCCATAGCTCGGGTTGCTCGCAGGTGAGCTCCCGGTAGATGACGATGGAGATTTCGTTGTCTTCGATCACATACGCGTTGTCGGGACCATCCCATTCACCCTCGAATGCGGGCTTGTGAGCGTGAGCGGAGACAGCGAGGAGCAGTGCGAGGACCATGAAACTAGCCTGTATAAGTTCCGAACTAGTATTGCACAACATGAGGCACTGCAAGTTTTTATCGAAAGACACCGCTAACTTTCTCCTATCCACCTTCATAATTCAGGTATACCGTTCCAAGGCCACGTCGACGGAGGGGGATATTCAAAAGCGCTCTCGCTATCTGCTGCTACCTGGACCCATCTGACCCCAGACCCCGTGCCAGCCGCCAAGTAGTGGCTGCGGTGATAGGCGGTGGGTTGGACTAGGTTTGGTGATGGACGGCCCGGCCGACGGAACCCCGAGAAATGACCTGGGGCTTCGTCTCGCGAGGACCATCCCTGTGCCCTCGGTCCCTTGACCCGGCCTGACGGGCCAGTCACGAATCCACCCTTCGGCACCACAGATCTTCAACCTGATGGAGTGATGCCTGCGTCGGCGCACCGTCTGGCGCTTCGCACCGGGACGCCAGGACTCAAGACTCGCGTTGCCCTGGGCGTTCGCGCCTGCAGTAAGGTGCGCCGACTGCAGCGAGGTCGAACTGGCGCAGAAGTTGGCCGCCCTTGTGCCCCCGAACGGTCAGAACGGCGTGACGTATCATGGAGTCCTTGCCCCGAGGCACCGCACCCGGAACCCGGTGATTCCAGAGCCACCCCAAGCCGAACCCAGAAAACGGTTGACCAAGACCCGCGCGAAGGGAACGTCCCGATGGCACGGATGGGCTGACTTGCTCTGGCGGGTCTTTGAAGTGGATGGCCTGACCTGCAGAACATTCGGGAGGGGGCTGAATGCGCGGACGGAATAGGGTCAGCTCGCCGAGGTGCTGACCGGCTGTCGAATCGTCAATCGAATGTTCGAACTCGGCAAGCCCGCGTCGGCTGCCGTACGAAGATGAGCCTCATGCCGGGAAGCTGCTGGCTCACGACTCCGCCGTGCACCCACGCCGGTCTGAGACGAGACCGCCCCGTTCATCCCGCTGCCACCGCCGTGCACCAACGCCGCCTGTATTCGACGGGGTCTACAAGGCGCGTAGATCGGTCCGGTCGGCCCCTCGGGAGAACACGGGCGGCGAGCCCAGGGGCGCGTCGATGGTGACCCAGCTGGGGCCAGTGTAGGTGTCGCCCGACCAGACATGGAACCATTGGCCTTCGGGTAAGTAGACGTCGCGGGCGGTCATGCCCTGGTGCAGGACTGGCGCCACCAGGAGGTCGGGGCCGAGGAGGTACTGGTCGGCCAGGTCCCAGGTTTCGCGGTCGGTGGGGTACTCGAGCATCAGGTGCCGGACCATGGGCGCACCAGTAGCGGCGGCGTCTGCAGCCAGGACCAACAGCTCGGGCCGCAGGGCCTCGTGGATGGCTGCGAAGCGCTTGAAGTGAGCCAGGGTGCTGGCGTCGGTGTCGAAGCGCCAGTTGGCGTCGCGCTCGTTGCCATCGTGGGTGCGCATGAACGGCGTAAACGCGCCCAGTTCGGTCCAGCGCAGGTAGAGCTCCTCGGTGCTGGGCCCACCCGAGAATCCGGCGATGTCGTGGGTGACATTGGGCTGGCCCGAGAGCCCCAGGTTGAGCATGGCCGGCACTACGGTGGGCAGGCCGTCGGTGGTGTGGAAGTCGGCCTCTTGGTCGCCGATCCAGTGGATTTGAGCCACCTCGTGAATGCCCGTCCAACCAGAGCGCCCGAACATCACGAAGTCGCCAGGTCGGGCCTCGTCCATCACCTCTCGGGTGAGTCGCTCCCAGGCCTCGGGGGCGCCGTTGTGGGCGCGAACCGGGTCGGAGCCATCGGAGAGGACCGCGTCTAGCGGAAGCCACTCGGCGAAGTCGGCCATCCAGCCGTCTAGGCCCACGTCGGTCATGGCGGTGCGCAGGTGACCCTTGATGTACGCGCGGGTGGCGGGGTTGGTGAGGTCGGCCTGGGTCATGGCGCCACGGGGACCCACGAACAGATAGGTCTCGCCATCGGCCGTTTTGGGCAACATTTCGGCGGCCTCCATCTCGGCGAAGTGGTTGTCGAGGCCGGGATCGATGAACGGATTGACGTAACCCAGCACGCGGATGTCTTTGGCGTGCAGGTCGTCGATGAGGCCCGTGAGGTCGGGGTAGAGGGTGCCGTCGTCGGGCTCCCAGCGGTAGTTGACGCCGTAACCACCGCCGATGTTCTCGGCAGCGCCCGTCCAGTCTTGGACCCACAGCGCCGAGAAAAAGATGCCCTCGTCCTCGAGCAGGGAGACTTGGTCCAGTACCGCCTGCTCGCCGCCCTGGGTGCAGATCCAGGTCCCGAAGGCCCAGTCTGGCGGCTGGGTGGGACGACCGATGGCGTCGCCCAGCTGGCGAATGACGTCTTTGGGTGTGGGGCCATGGAAGACGTCGAGGGTAAGGGGCCCGGCGCCCACTTGCTCTAACCAGGCGCGGTCGGGGTCGGTGTCGCAAAGGTCCACCTCGACGCGGTCGTAGGTGTCGAGGAGCACGCCAAATCCTCGCCCGTCGAGGTACCAGGGCATGGGGAAGTAGCTGGTGTGGGCATCTCCGCTGAAGAAGGGCACTGAGCCGTCGCGTCCAATGCCCTGTTCTTGCACCAGGAGTGTGAACGCCTCGCCGCGTTGGTCGGTCTGGTGGTACTGGGCGCCAAACCCGTGGAAACTACCGTCGGCGTCGCAAGCGGCTGGAATGGCCAGGGCGTCGTGGGCCTGGCCTGCCTGGAGCACCAATCGGGTGGTGTGGTCATTGGGGGACGACACCGTGAGGCTGCCACCGTTGGCCAGGCGGACGGTGAGCGTCCCGCCATCGAGGACCGCTTCGTCCAGAGTGAGCTTGTCCGCGGTGGTCTCGTCTCGATCAAAGGTCCACTGTCCCAAAGCGCCGTTGACCGTTTCGGTGAACCGGCGCGCCTCCGGCGGACCAGCCATGGCGAAGCTGACCGCACCGTCGCGCAGCAGCGCTAAGCCCCCGGATTCGGTGAGCACCACCTCGGTCTCGTTGTCGAGGACGAAGGACTCATCCGCCTTTCCTTTGCAGGCCGACAGCGCCACCAAAGCGACCAATACTGTGCGCGAGAAGCCGAGGGGCATGCGAGATCTCCGTGGGTGGCACCCTATGTTAACTTGACCCGTGACCAAAGCCGCGGCGTGGGTGCACGGATCGCCCTTCTTCCGGTTGTCGTGACGCCGGTCGTGTACATCAGAGGCTCCGAATAGGAGTTCCTAATTTCGAAGCGGTTGAAGGTCCACCCCACGTACAAAACCAGATACCGGGGCACAAACTGGCCAGAGTACGACCGCGCCCTTGTTCGGCGCGGTGACCTCACCATCTGGTTCACGCCAGCCGCCCTCCGAGCCTGGACTCCGTTACCAACGGGCGAGGTAGGTGGCCAAAGAATCTACTCCGACCCGGGTATCGAGCTTGGGTTCTCTCGGGTGAACCTTTGTTCGGAGAATACGTTCTACCGATACAAGAAGCGCTTCGGTGGACGACTGACCGCTCGAAATCAAGCAGCACAACGCAACGAAGCCCTCACCGCCTGCAACATCCTCAACAAGAGGACCGAGCTGGGGAGGCGGAACTCGGTTGCGCTGCGTGGATGAGAGGTTCAAGTTGGTTTAGGGCGGCTCGAATTTTCTTCATGCACCAACGCCCTGTCGACCGCCCATCCCATCTGCTGACGAAAGGCGACGACGCCCCACCTACGGGCGTCTATTGCGGAAGTCCGCGGCGCGTGAGTGCGCTTCTAATCCCTCGATCCTTCCGAACCGGGCAGCCTGCTCTGCGAGCGGACGAGGATCCTCCAAGTGTAGCCAGGTCTGGGCGCGGAGAAAGTTTAGGATGGACAGTGCTCCGGTGCGACGGGCGGATCCCGCGGTGGGGAGCACGTGGTTGGGGCCGGCGCCGTAATCTCCGAACACCTCCGCGGCGTGGTCGCCCACAAACACGGCGCCGTAGTTGTGTAGCCGGGAGACCCGCTGCTGTGCGTCCTGGAGGTGGAGGGCGACGTGCTCTGGGGCGATGCTGTCGCAAAAGGACGCCATCTTTTCGAAGTCTGGGAAGGACACCGCGTATCCGTTTTTGAGGGCCTCCCTTGCTACGGTGGCGGTGGGTAGCGTCTTTAGTTGGTTCTTCAGTGCGTCGTTCACCGCGTCGATCATGGCTTCGGACTGGCTGAGTAGGATGGGAATTGCGTCCGGGTCGTGCTCCGCCTGCGCGAGAAGGTCAGCGGCAATCAACTCGGCATCTGCGTGTTCGTCGGCCAATACCGTGAGTTCAGAGGGACCAGCGACCATGTCGATGGCGACGTCGCCGGACACAAGCTGCTTGGCCGCACTCACCCAGCGGTTCCCAGGACCCACGATGAGGTCACAGCGGGGGACTTCGTGGATTCCGTAGGCCAGCGCGGCGATGGCTTGTGCGCCTCCCATACAGAAGAAGTGGTCGGCGCCGGCGATGGCGGCGGCGGCCAGGGTGATTGCGGCCGGGCGCGGAGACGCTACCCAAACATCCCGAACACCTGCCACTTTCGCGGTGATGGCGGTCATGAGGACCGAGGAGGGAAGGGGGTAACGACCGCCAGGTGCATAGCATCCAACCCGTTCCATTGGCGCATAATTCAGGCCCGCGCGACCGCCGGGGACCGCGATATCTACGGGCTGGATGGCGTCTCGTTGGGCCTGGGCGAAGGTGCGGATTCGGTCGGCGGTCTGTTCGAGCAGGCTCCGGTCGGCGGCCGAAATCTGCTCCAGGGCCTGCTGGAGTGCGGACGGTCCGAGCACACGGATGGACTCCGTGGGACCTAGGTCGCCAAACTTCCGGCCCAGCCGCTGCACGGCCACGGAGCCCTCCAGCCGTACCGAACGAATCATCCGGTCGACTGTGGCCAGCGTGTCTGCGTCGAGGGAGGCTGTGCCGGGTACGGGCGGCAGGTTCGCGTCGCGTTGTTTCAGCATGACGCCTCCACATCCGAGCGTCGGGTGACCTTTTGGGCGCGACGGTCCAGCTCTCGTTCCACTTGGGCCAGGCTCACGCCGGCGGCTGTTGCCCGCACCATCGAGAAGTAGAGCACATCAGCAGTCTCCCAACACACCTCTTCGGTGGAGGTGGCTTCGACCAATTCACTGGCTTCTTCCATGATTTTGCTACCAAGAAGGGCAGGGTTGTCGATGAGTTTACGGGTGTAGGAGCCCACGGGGGCGTCCGCGACCCGTGCCCGCAGCGTCTGGTCCAGCGCTCCAAGACCCCCGATGGCGCCGAAACAGCCGGGTTGGTCGAGGTGGCAGAAGCCACTGCCCGCCTGCTCAACCACTGCGCGAAGGCAGTCGCGGTCGCAGTCGACGTCCAGTCGGATGAGCCGCTGAGTCGCCCCCGAAGTCGCGCCCTTCTGCCACAGTCCCCGTTTGCGAGACCAGTACACCCCGGTTCCGGTGTCGATGGCTCGGGTGAGGCTCTCCACGTTGCTGTATACCATTCCCAAGGCAACCCCACGGCTATCACAGACCACTGTGGGCCAAAGCCCGTCGGATCGGTCCGACCTTAGCGGCGCCGCGAAGCCCTCGGCGAGGCTCATTTGGCCGCCATACAGGGCCATGCCGACTTGGGCGTCGGCGCCCGCCTGGTCGAGTGCGGCCACCTCTTCTGCGGTGGTGATGCCGCCGGCGATGGTGACCTTGGCGTTTTGGGCCGCTTCGACCAGCTCGGGCACCCGATCGAGACAGGTTCCTCCCAAGCGTCCCTCGCGCTCCACAAACGTAATCAGGAAACCGCCGACGTAGGGTCGGAGCGCTTCGATGCGCTCGAGGATGGTGGTTCCGGTGCCTCGGGTCCAACCGTGGGAGAGGACCTCTCCGTTTCTTGCGTCCAAGGCGGCGATCACTCGGCCTTTGGGTAGCTGTGAGAGGATCTCTGGGGTGGCGGCGGTGCCGAGGATGACCTTTTCGGCGCCGGCGTCGAGCCAGTCGATGGCGGCCTGTACCGAGCGGATTCCTCCGCCCACCCGACATCTGGCCCGTTGGAGGAGGTCGCGGACGGTTTCGGTTTGCGGTTTGCGGCCGAGGGCGGCGTCTAGGTCGATGACGGCGACTTCGCCCACCCGTCCAAAGCGATCGGCGATGGGCCTGGCGTCCCCGGCGTCGATTTCGAGGGTTTCGCCGCCAATGAGTTGGACAGCGCGCTGATTCATGAGGTCGATGGAAGGCACAATCATGATCGGATCTCCTGGCCTTTGCGGCGGAGGGTCTGTTTCAGTTCGGGAATGGTGGTGTCGCGGTCGTGCAGAACGGATGCGGCGAGAACGGCGCTGGCTCCTGCGTTGAGGGCTTGGTGCATGTGGTCGGCCGTGCGTCCACCGCCCGAGGCGATGACCGGTAGGCGAACGGCGGCCCGGATGGCGCGGACCAGGTCTAGATCGTAGCCCCGGCCCGTTCCGTCCCGGTCCCAACTGGTGAGCAAGATCTCTCCTGCCCCCAGGCGTTCGGCCTCTTGGGCCCAGACGACGACACACCGCCCGCTGTTTGTTCCGCCACTTCGGGTGAGCACCTGCCAGCCATCGTCGGTGCGCTGGGCGTCAATGGCGAGGACCACGCACTGCCGGCCGAAGGCATCGGCGAGCTGGGTGATCAGGACAGGGTTGGCGACGGCGGCGCTGTTGACGGCCACCTTGTCGGCGCCGGCTTCCAGCATCTGGGACGCGTCGCGGACGGACCGCACACCTCCCCCAGCTGTGAGTGGGATCGCTAGCTTTGCTCTAATTTTTCGTAGGACCTCAAGGCCGTGGTCCCGCGCGCCTGGGGTCGCGGCGATGTCTAGGACGACCAGTTCATCGGCGCCTTGCGCGGCATACCGCTCGGCGAACTCGACGGGGTCTCCCTGGTCGCGCAGTCCTTGGAACTGGACGCCCTTCACCACCCGGCCATCTCGGATGTCTAAGCAGGGGATGACGCGACTGGCGAGCTGGTTGCCCCGCAGTGAGGATGTGCGCTTGTCGACGGGCAACCCGGCCCACTGACGGAGGAGGTTCAAGCCCCATTCTCCAGAGAGTTCGGGGTGAAACTGACAGAGCAACACAGAACCGCGAAACAGGGCGGCGACCAGGGGATATCCGTGGTTGGCCATCAGGCCTTGCCAGCCAGCGGGAATGGCGTCGAGCGCGTAGCTATTGGCAAAGTAGGCGTAGCCGCCGATCAACCTGGATTCACTGGGTGTCTCGACCGCGTTCCAGCCCATCTGGGGCACGGTGTCTGCCCGGAGTCGGCGGACCGATGCGTTCACGGCGTTCATCCCGCGCTCTCTGGGGCATTCCTCCGAGTCGGTGCACAGCAGTTGCATACCCAAGCAGATGGCCAGTGTGGGCTGGTCCCGGTCGATGCGCGTCTTGAGTGCCTCGGTCAGACCGCCGCTGCGTAGGGCTGTTATGCCCGACCCGAAGGCGCCCACACCGGGCAAGACCACATGGGCCGCGGTCCGAATGGTGGTGGCATCGGTGGTGAGCACGGGCTCGCATCCGATCTGGCGAAAGGCGGCGCACACACTGGCCAAGTTAGCCACGCCGGTCTTGACGATGTGGATTTGCATTAGAGCACGCCCTTGGTGCTGGGGATTTGGTCGGATTCGGTAGAGGTACAGGCAGCCTTGAGGGCCAGCGCGAGCGCCTTGAAGGCGGCTTCGGAGCGGTGGTGATCGTTCTCTCCGCGGAGCACGTCCACATGGATGGCCGCCTTCAGTTCGATGGCCAAGGTCTGGAAGAAGTGGGTCAGGTTCTCGGTGGCGACGGCGCCCAGTTTCTCGCGTTTAAAGCCCAGGTTGACCACCCAGGCCGGTCGACCTGACAGGTCGATGACCACGCGGGCGAGCGCCTCGTCCATCGGTACGAACGCCGACCCAAAGCGTTGGATTCCCCTGCGCTCTCCCAGGGCATTAGACACAGCTTGGCCCAGGCAGATGGCGACATCTTCGACGGTGTGGTGGTCGTCGACCCAAGTGTCTCCGGTCGCTTTGAGAACCAGCGTCCAACCCGAGTGACGCGCCAACGCGGTGAGCATGTGGTCGAGGAATCCCAGGCCGGTCTCGATGCGATTGGGGCCCACGTCTGCCAGGGTGAGGGTGAGGTCGATATCGGTCTCGGTGGTGGTGCGCCGAATCTGTGCGGTTCGGGTCATGGCACCACCTCCACGTCGTCGAGTCCCTGCCAAGTCCGCGCCGCGCCTTCAGCAACCAAGGTTGTACTTCCGATTCCCAGGGGAAGGACGGAGGCGGAACGTGCGGCTCGCATGTCGTTTGGGGTGTCTCCGAACATCCAGGCGCGGGCGATTCCGAGCCGAGAGAGCGCCAGTTTGACCGGCGCAGGATCGGGTTTGGACGGTGCGTCCTCTAGGCATATGACGGCCTGGAAGAGGTCGAGAAGGTCGAACTGCTCGAGGAAGCGCAGCGCGTCCTTCCGAGGTCGCCCGGTCACGACGGCCAGCGGGTATCGCTTGGACCAACGAGCCAAGGTGTCTCTGCTGCAAAGCAGGTCTTCGGACCTCCAGAGGTCGCCCTGGTAGTGCGACTCGAAGGTCTCGGTGACGCGGGCGAGAGGCACGGAGATGCCGGCTGCATCGAGCAGATCGCGGGTGAGCACCCAATCGTTGTTGGCGCCGCCTGCGTCCTTGGCAGCTTGGATGTCTGAGAGCGAGCAGATCAGGCCATAGTCGAGGGTCGTGGCCGCGATGGCTTGCCGATAGGACTGGCTGACGTTGGCGATGACACCGTCCAGGTCGAAGAGCAAGGCCTGTGGCGCAAGCACGGTTTGCACGGCTCCACACAGGCGTTGTTGGTCTTCGGATGTCGACGGCAGGGCGATGCGGATGCAGTTGTCGAGGTTCGCCCTACCGGGAAAGGCGCGTACGGCGATGCCCAGTCCGGCCATGGCGTCGCGGAACCATAGGGCGTTGGGTACCCTACAGAGCACGAAATTGGCCTGTGAAGGCCAGACTTCTATGTGGAGTGCCAGCAGCAGCTGGGTCAGTTCCTCGCGGGCTTGTCGAACCCAGGCCACGGTGGCGTCGAGTGCACCTGGGCCGCGGTTGAGGACCTGGGTCGCGAGCGCGAGCGACAGCGAAGAGACCGCGTAGGGAGGTCCGACGCTCTTCAGCCAACGAATGATCTCGGGAGCGCCAGCGGCGTAACCGACGCGCAGACCGGCACAGCCGTAGGCCTTCGAGAAGGTCCGCACAACCAAGGTATTGGAAAACTCGAGCGCGACCAGCGTGGGGTCATCATTGGCGAACTCCACGTAGGCCAAGTCGACCAGGACCAACGCCTGGGGGGCGGCTTCGGCGATGCACACCAAAGTGTCGGCCGACAGGGTGCAGCCCGTGGGATTGTTGGGCGTGGTGAGCACAATCAGCCGGGTATTGCCGTCGATGGCCGCCAGGGTTTCGGCGAGGGGAAACGACGCAGAGGACCAGGTGACGTCTCGCCCTTCGGCGCCAGCGGCGGCCACATAGCGGTTGACCATCACAAAGCCGGGCACCGGTATAATCGCGTTCCGACCGGGCTCGAGAACGGCGCGACATGCGCGGTCGATGGCGTCGTCGGCGCCGGCGGTCACCACCACGCGATCCTCGGATATACCCAGACGACTGGCGAGTGCCCGGGTGAGCGGTGCCGCATCCGGGTAGCGAGACAACGACGCGAGTTGGCTTCGTGCGGCTAGTTGGGGCGCTTGGCCCTCGTTGCTGTCTAGGAACAGGTCGACGGGCGCCATTGCCCGAGGCACCCGATAGGGCTGGTTCATCACCGCGCGGGCGGGTTTCAGGGCGGCCATCAGGACACGATCTGGGCAATATTGGTGACCACGATGTCGGTGCCGCCGGCAGCTTTCACGGCCGGAATCACCACCGGTAGCGACGTGCGAGGTGCGGCCACCTTCAGCGCGAATCCACTGTTGTTCGCAAGCTGCGCGACGGTGGGCTCACGCATACACGGCAAACAACCCATCACGGCGTCCATCCGGTCGGCGCTCACGTTGACCTCGATCATCACCCGGTCCCGGGCGGTGAGCACGGCGGTCAGCAGCAGCACGAGGTCCTCGATGCGGTCTCGTCGGGAGGCGTCGTCGAGGGCCCGTCGATTGGCGAACAACCGGGTCGAGCTGGTCATCAGCTCGTCGACGATGACCAGTCCGTTCGCCTGCAAGGTGGCCCCGGTGGCCGTATTGTCGACAATACAGTCGGCGTCCTCGGGCGGGAAGACCTCGGTGGCGCCGTACGACCGAACCAAGCGACCGTCGATGCCCCGGTCGGCCATCCATCGGGTGGTCAACCGGCCATACTCCGAGGCCACCGAGCGAACCGTCTGTGTCCAGTTTCCTGCGGCGGCGAGGGGTAGGGCGGCCACCAGTCGGACCGGATTTAGGCGGGTGTCTAGGAGATCTACCACGTCGGCGTCGAGCTCGGCCACCCAGTCAGCCCCTGCGAAACCCAGGTCCCGAGTTCCGGACGCGATCATCTCGATGGCGTTCTGGGGTTTTAGCAGCTTGGCTTCGACCGCCTCCCAGCTCAACCGGGGCCGATAGCCGCGGTCGCCGATATTCACGGAGATGCCCGCTTCGGCGAGGAGCTGGAAGACACCGTTCTTCATCCGACCCTTGGGCAGGGCCAGGCGGAGGGGGTTTGTTTGGGACAGGGAAATTTTTGGGGACAGATTCATTGGAGGCTCCAGTCCCGGACCTCCTCAGATCGCACCATTCCAAACGAACAACGCCGACCTGGGAGGGCCGGCGTAGGTGTTCAGAATTCGTTTGACACCGCTACCCACCCACCTCGTGGAGATGATGCAGATGATTCTGGCTGGCGGTGCGTGTCATGGTCTAAACGTGGTCGATCACGTGAGCGCTGTCAACCGAAAACGTGAACGCCGCTGGTGCTGTCGAAACCCCGGCTCACCATAAAACAGGTCGAGCCATCCTTTTGTATCAGGCAGCCCGCTAGCCAACGCGCGCTTCTTCATGAGTTCGATGTCGTAGCCGACCCTTGGCACCGCACAGCCTTTCGACCACCATCGACCTCAAAAAGCATCACAATGGTACGCGCCAGGCACCGGCGATGCTCCCACTTTCAAACAAGGTGACCGCCGTCGCTCGCTGACTTACCGCGACGGTGCAACATCGGCGTGCCTGCTACTCACCGTGCGAGCCAGGAACGCCGAATGGGCATTTGCTCAACAGATGGCCGGCAGAAGAGCTCCCGCCACCATTTTAGGAGTCCGCTGGCTACGCGCATCTGAAGTATTTGTTCGGTCCAGTCTTCAAACAGTGTTTGCGACCTGTCTTAAATCGCGGCCCCTTCCAGCACACCAAACGCGCAGACCATCGCTCCGAAGGACCTTGCCCCGTTTTGACGGACAGCCCCGTTGAGGTGGCACTGGTAAACCCTCCAAAGTGCGGTACGCTGGGCCATGGAACACCCGGACGATGCTCATCCTCGGGAGCGAAGATGACACGCCATGACCGCGACGCGCCGCGACTCCTGGAGGGGCTGGTTACGGTCGCCGACGTCGCGACAAGCGGCCTCATTTGCATTCCGGCCGATGCCACAGCCGAGCAGGCAATCCGCCTCATGGAGCATCAGGCGATCAAACAAGCGCCAATCCAGGAGAGCCCCATCACGAGATGCGTCGTGTTGGATGAACTGAAGGTTAGCACCAAGAAATTGGCCGTCCTCATGCGCGACATCAAGGCGTCGGAGCTTGTGAGCGCCAGCGCTAGCCTTGCTACTTTGCTCCCTCACTTCCGCCAGCGCGCATACTTCTATGTCCAGACCAGCGACCACATTGCCGGAATCGTGACCCGGGCCGACCTGCAGTTGCCGCCCGTAAGCACGGCAGTGCTCGGTCTCTTGCTGCGTCTTAAGCAAGCGCTCACGCCGTTGATTGATATGTACACCCATGGCGATTGGCTGAAGCGGCTGGACCGTGACCGAGCAAAGAAACTCCAGCGCCGCTTCGAGCAGCGGGAGGTGGTAAAAACGGACCTCAGTCCGCTCCAGTGTCTCGATTTTGTTGACCACTTTGAGATCGTCGGGGTGACGAAGTTGCTGTTGCACGATCTCGAATACAGTCGCCAGCAGTGGAACAAGCTCAAGGAAGCGCTGACATTGCTTCGCAACACGATCGCGAACGGCGGGCGCGTATTCGCGGTGCGCGACGACCTCGCACGAACACTCGACAAGATTGCTGAAGTGCAGGCCCTAACCGACAAAGCATGGGCACTCTCTACCAACTCACCGTTCATGTGGGACGCGTACGTTGGGACAGAGCTGAGGTTCGAGCACGCGGTCATTGCGACCGTACGCGCCGTCGACGACGGGGAGCCGCCGGTCGCGGCGCCGACGGCATGGCCCTCTTCAGTGTTTGTACTTACGGCCCACAACCCTGGAGGGCGAAGGCTGACCGAGTCGGAGACGGCTGACGCGATGGAACGCCTAAAGCGAGAGGTCGAGACATGCACGGATGCCCAATGGCCTGCCATAGGCGCGTCTCGCGTGGGCTCATGGCAAGAACATTCGATCGCCTGTAGCGGAGCGACACGGGAGGCGATGTTGGACATCGCTCGGAGATATGGCCAGCGTGCCATATTCGAACTTTGTGACTGCGAGATACGTGTCATCGACTGCGAATCCGGTTCTATTCGAAGGGCGCGACCGGCCAAATACACCGGCTAATCACCCACACCCCATTCGCTCCGCAATAGGCAAGAAAGGGGATGAGACACGGCTCTGAACGCCGCTCACCCGGTTCTAGTGCATCAGACCAGCCCGCAAGGCCAAGGTCGCAACGCGATGCCCCCCGACCGCAGTGGCGAGCGTACTCTGGCCCGGAAATGTGCTGTCGCCGACAAGGTAGAGTCCCTCGGCGACTGGGCGGGGAAACGCCGCTGTGTAGTTGGACAGGCCACGCTCGCGGGGAGGGCCACCGACCCATCCCTCTGGCCGCCCGGTGAAGCGAGCGTAGGTGCGTGGGGATGCGGGCAGCGCTTCGACGATGATTAGTTCGGGTGCACGCAGATCCAGCGTGCGCCGCATCAGGGTTTGAACACGCTCGATGTCCGAGGGGCTCGCGGGCAACCGTACATGGGTGGTTGCGGTCACGACACGCAGCCCTGGCCCCGCCCGCTCGACCTCATCCGCGGCCGAGATGCTGACCAGAACATGGTTTCCATCCGTCAAGGGCGCGGTCGCATCGAGAACCAGCTGGAGGTGGAAGGCCTCTGGGGGAAGGTGCTGACCCCGAATCACCAGGAACCAAGCGACGGCGCCCCAGCCTCGCACCACCTGCTTTTGGAGACTGGACAGCATCGGGAGGGGGGCCGGAAGAAGACTCGATAGGGCGCTCGGGAGGAGGTTCGCAATGACCAGGGGGGCTCGGGTCCGACCGTGTCGATGACGCACGATCCAGTGTGCACCATCTCTGTGGATCTCTTTGGCGCGGTCCGCGAAAGAGACCGTCCCGCCAAGACCGCGAATGCCTTCGACCAGCGCATCGGCGAGGTTGCCCATGCCGCCCCGGATGTGTACCGGTTCCCGTAACCAAAAGTCCATGGCCGACAGCCCAAATGTCGCATCTGCATGCGTCGCGTCGGTCTGGACGGTGATCTGAAGTCCGGCGTCGACTGCAAGCCTCAGCGGGAAGAAGTCGGCCACCCCGCATTTTCGCATCACGCCTTCGACCGTTCGTCCCAGGGTTGCGACCACCGGTAAGTAGCTGCCCGCACGTCCGGCGTGTTTCGCCAGGCTCGCCAGAGAGAGGGGTGGAAGAAGATCAGGGTCGGCGAACAGGGGCCAGAGCGCGTCGGCGACGCGGCCCTGCTGAACGATGAAGTCGTGGATTCCGGGCGGGGCACCCGGCAGCTGGGCGAGCTGCGCGGCGAAGGCGCTGCGGTCGCTCGGGATGGTTAGCGCTAGCCCCTCGGCACGTAGCTCGACGGCAGAAACAAGGGCAACGGGGTCTACCTTCAGCCCGAGTTCATCCATCCATTGGCGGAATAGCTGGCCTTTACCAAACCCCGCAGCGACCGTCGCGCCGGCGTCAAAGCGTCTTCCGCTCCGACTGAAGGTACCCGCGCAGCCGCCAGGGTAGTTCAACGACTCAAGTACGAGGACCTCAGCTCCTGCTTTGGCAAGCGTAAGCGCCGCGCCGAGGCCTCCGAATCCCGTACCGATAACGATCGCATCCACGGGCGACTCCCTGTGGCTCCTCGTTATGACGGTTGACCGTCCGCGGTGGCCACTGGTTGTCTCATTCTGTCTGCGGCGGTCGGCTGCCTAAGCGACAGCATTTCACGACGTCATGGACTGGACGGACCCCTTCGAGATTCCGCGGCAGCTCGCTCGACGCATCGAGACGGGTGCCGAGCCCCGCACATTGGCCCAGGGGAATGCCAAACGCCTAGACCTGTCTGCCCACGGGGCCCATATCGACCGAGCCGGCATGAACGCCTGTCGGGTGCGGGTCGTTGGAGTGGGGCTGTGCGGCGCAACGGTGGCCCACCACCTCGCTCGCCACGGCGTGTCGGTCACCATTGTGGACAAAGCGCGCGGGCCCGGTGGACGCATGTCCTCGCGTCGAAGTCCAGAGGGACGCTATGACCATGGCGCCCAGTCGTTTACGGCGCGCGACCCGTGCTTCCTCCGACAAGTGCGCGGCTGGGAAGCGGCGGGTTTGATCGTGGCCGGAGCCGCCTGCCTTGGACCGCGAATCGAGAGTGCCCGGTTGTCTGGCGCCGCCGCCGCTGGGCTGCTGTTGCGACAGCACAGCGCGTCGCCCAAGTGCGGAGACGACCTTGGATGACCACAACCCTGGCCAATTCCGTTAGGTAGAGGTCTTCCGGGACGGTCTCATGATTCTACTGACTATGCTGATCTCACTTTGCTGCGTCTCAGCGACCGCACACGACGCACACCACGACGGATTCCAGGCGCACCAGCACCACGCTGAGATGCCAGACGTCATCCGCCCCGAACCAGGCGAGGATCCGTTCCGCCAGCTCACCGAGTTGCTGCCCGATCCCAACAACGTGCGATTGGCGTCGGGTGCCCCGGGACCGTCCTACTGGCAAAACGAGGCCGACCACGTGATCGATGTCCAGCTCGACCCCGAGACCCACACGCTCACCGGTTCCGAGCGAATCACCTACCACAATCACAGTCCCCACAGCCTGACCTACCTGTGGGTGCAACTCGACCAGAACAAGTTCCGCGAGGACAGCATCGCTCGCCGCTCCGAGACCGGGCCGAACCTCGACGAGGACCTAAGTCCCGGGTGGCTCGCCCGGGCTCACGCACAGTCTACATTCCAGGGCGGTATGACCATCGACGCCGTGGTCGATAGCGCAGGTAAGCCTCTACCCCACACCATCGTCGACACCATGATGCGAGTTGACCTGCCTCGGCCCCTTAAGCCCGGTGGAACCCTGCGCCTGGGTATCGACTGGTCCCATCGAATCGTGCCCGAGGCCATCTGGGCACGCAGTCGCGTCGAGGTCCTCGACGATGGATTGCCCCTGTACGAGGTGGCGCAGTGGTTCCCGCGCATGGAGGCGTACACCGACATAGATGGCTGGCAGAACAAGCCGTTCGTGGGCAGCGGCGAGTTCACGCTAGAGTTCGGACGGTATATCCTGAACATCACCGTGCCCGACACGTTTGTGGTGGCCGGCACTGGAGAGCTGAAGAACGCCAGCGAGGTCTTGACGCGCGCCCAACAGGCTCGCTTGCAAAAAGCCCGAACCGCGAAAGCGCCGGTGATGATCATCACCGCTGAAGAGGCCGAGGCCAACGAGTCCCGCACGCCCACGGGGACCCGCACGTGGACCTTCGAAGCCAATCAAGTGCGCGACGTTGCCGGGGCGGCGTCCCCGAGCGTTCTGTGGGACGCCTGGGGGGTCGAGGTTCCCGGCACGGGCCGGACCACCATGGCCATGTCGTACTACCCCGAGGAAGGGGAGCCCCTGTGGAGCAAGTACTCCACGCAAGCCGTGGCCCACACCGTCGAGGTCTACTCAGAGTTGGCCACGCCGTACCCGTGGCCGGTCGCGATCAGCGTGAATGGCCCGGTGGGGGGCATGGAGTATCCGATGATCTGCTTCAACGGGCCCCGTCCGGAGGAGGATGGCACCTACACCGAGCGCACCAAATACGGGCTCATCGGCGTGATCATCCACGAAGTTGGCCACAACTGGTTCCCAATGATCATCAACTCGGACGAGCGCCAATGGACGTGGATGGACGAGGGACTCAACACCTACGGCCAATTCGTCGCCGAGCAGGCGTGGGAAGAGACGTACCCGTCACGCCGCGGTGAGCCGCGCGACATCACCTCCTTCATGGGCTCATCGAATCAGCGGCCCATCATGACCAACAGCGAGTCGCTGCTGCAGTTCGGCAACAACGCCTATGCCAAGCCAGCCACGGCGCTTAATGTACTTCGCGAGACGGTCCTTGGCCGCGAGCTGTTTGACCACGCCTTTCGCACGTACAGCGAGCGCTGGGCCTTCAAGCGACCCCAGCCACACGATTTCTTCCGCACCTTCGAGGACGCCTCGGGCACGGACCTCGACTGGTTCTGGCGCGGCTGGTTCTACACCACAGGTCACGTCGACATCGCGTTGACCGACGTCCGCCGCTACGCGCTCCGGGGTGACCCCGAGCGGGCGGCGACGCACGACAAGTATACCCGCGACGAGCTTCTCGCCGACAGTCTGACCACGCAGAGAAACGCGGGCGCGGAGGTCCGAACCCACCGATTCCCGGAGTTACTGGACTTCTACAACGACTACGATGCGCTCGACCCCACGCCTATAGACACCCTGGCGTGGACCCAGCTTAAGCGGAGCCTTGAAGACGACGAGCGCGCTGCGGTCGAGGCGTTTGATGAGCGCGGATTCTTTTACGCCGTACACCTCGAGAATCAGGGGGGCGTGGTCATGCCAGTGCCCATGCGGCTCGTTTACGAGGATGGGACCGAAGAGACGCTCCTCCTCCCCGCCGAGATCTGGCGTCGGAACAACAAAAACGTTGTCAAAGTCATCCTCAGCGACAAAGCGCTCAGTTGGGTTGAGATCGACACGTTTGGACAGATCGCCGACACCGATCAGAGCGATAATCGCTGGCCGCAGTCGATCTCCGAGCACCTCGTCCGTATCCGTCCCGACGACTCGAAAGACAATCCCATGCAGCAAGCACTAGCGACGGAGGCTCGCGAGGTCTTTCGGCCCATGTCAACATTGGTCGCCAAGAGCCTCTACACGGCCTGGTTGGCTGCGGTGCAAGCCCACACCGGTGACAACGTGCTGGTCCCTGCTGGGGTGCTCGAGGAGCTCGAACAGGCCGTATCCGACCATCGAGACCCATGGAATCAAAGCCTTCGATTCGCTTTTGCAAAAGACCCGGAGCCCTTCGAAGAGCTCGCGAAGAACAAACAAGACGCTGGAGAGGTACGCCTCGCGACGTTTCGGTCGTCTGGCGCGGACGGCGCGTTCGAGACCCACGACGACATCGTCTGGCGGATCATGGCCGACGGCAACGCGCAGGAGTAGTCCTGGGTTTATCCCCCAGTCCTTCGCGCAGAACTGGAGCGGATCTCCGAGGGCGAGTTCGATGATTAGCCGGGATGCTAGATTGTTTACGAAGTCGCACCAACGCTTCTGGGTTTCCTCAAGCGACGCGTCCTACTTGGTGGGCGCATCCGACGAAGCCGCTGCGCGGTCTTGGTTGAACGAGGTCCGCGTCTCCCAGCGATAGCGCCTTCTCGAGACGTTCGAATCGGCGACGGGTCTGCGCGGTGCGATCTGAAGTTCGACATGCGGTCGACCATTCAGACAGCAAAGTGGTCCAGGCAGGTCGTGTTTGCAGTGCAGTTGTTCACGCCTGCAGACGATTGTGAGCCGTGACCGACGGACCCTGAGAGGCCTGGGTCGGCCTGCTTGCCCTATAGACCCGCGCAAAAAGCGCGCATAAAGGCGTAAGCAACGCCCGTTTCCTTGACCCGACGCGTTCGCATGATTTCTCGAAGCGGCGCTAGATTGGGTTCTTTGCGCTCATGGATGTTATGGAAACCCATGGACCAATTATCGAAGTCTCGATGTTCGACCACCCATTCACTCACGACGGTCGTGTGCTCATGCCTGGGGTCATTGCCGATTTTGGACAAGAGCGCCTGTACAGATTCGCGAGGGCCTTCGAGCACCTGGGCAAAGTTGCCCGCATCCTAAACCAACAGACCGCTAATACGGAGTTTTGCGTTACGCTTTCGTGCGCCTAACAACAAGTCTTCTAGCTCTCCGTGGGTCATGGGGCGTGTCGCCTTGCTGATGTAGAATACTCGATAAAGCTGCTCCGTAGTCGACATGGCCACTCCCGTTTGACGACGTGATGCGCGCCATTACCCAGGCCTAGTCTAACCGGCATCAGCCGGGGTAGTTTCACGGAAGTCTTCGACATTCAAAAATCTACACCTCTATGACGATTCACAATGTCGCGGTTCGGCGGGTTGAGTCATCCTCGGAATGGCGTACTCGGCCCTAGGCTCCTTCTTAAAAGTGCGTGTAGGACCCAAGAGCACTATCTGCTCAAAATCTATTCAAATATTTTGTGGGCTTGTCTTTCGAGGTCTTTCACCTTTTCTGCCGAGAAATTAAAACATAAGCCCGGCTCGCTATATATCTTGTTTCAAACGCTAAAAAAAGCGATCATGCTGATCCGAACACCCGAGGGTGAAGACCTGCTGCCTTGTCAGAACGACCAACCGGGTTAGAATTGAATAGGTTTTGGAGAAATAATGCTCTTCTGGATAATGCTCGGTCTCGCGAACGCCATTCCACTCGATGGACTGGACTGGTACGTGGTCAACGACACCGTAATGGGCGGCGTCTCTTCTTCCCAGGTTCTGATGGACGACTCCGCCATGTTCTCTGGTGTGCTCTCGCTTGAGCGGAACGGCGGCTTCGCGTCCGCACGGGCGAACGTCGCACCAGGCATGTTTGACGGCGCCCATTCCCTTCGTATTCACGTGAACGGTGACGGTCGAACATACGATGTGACGCTTTGGCGAGAGGATATTTCGTTGCGTGCGGGCTCCTACAGGGTCAGCGTTCGCACAGAGGTGGGCCGAACGGAGATACAGGTCCCGTTGGCCGACTTCCGCCCGACCTCCTTCGGTCGTCCGGTCTACGGCGCACCGTCGCTGGACTCCGGGTTGTCCAAGATCAACACCATTGGCATCCTGTTGGCGGACAAGCAACCTGGCCCCTTTGAACTCGAGATCCTCGAAGTGTCGCTACTCCGTGACGCAGACGCCAAGATCGGCCCGCGGCAGCCAACCTTGGATGTTCTTGCACAGGCGATCAAGCAGGGAGTTCCACGCTTTAACGAAGGGGACCCGGCGGCCTGCCGCGAGATATACGCCAACGCGCTTCTATCGGCGACCCAAAAACCCGGCCTGACGCCGGGCGAGCGCTCGATCGCCCTGGAAGCGCTCACTGCGGCGCGCGGCCAGGCCCCCGAACAAGCAGCCTGGACGCTGCGCAACGCGATGGACACGGTGCTTTACACCGTGGGCCCACCGTCGTGACCGGACCCCTTACATCACGCCATCAACCCGCTTCCACGCAACAGAGTAAACCGTCATGAACGTCACAAACATCCATCCATCTAGGGTCATCCAATGTGGATTCTGACCCTCACAGCCTTGGCACTTGGCGGCTCACTGCTCAACGACGAGGACCGGTCTTATCGGATTGAGCTGGACGCAGAGTTGGGGCTCCTCGCACCGATGTCCCACACGGTTCAGTTCGGCACGAAGGGCGATGAACTCAACTACATCCAAGATGGCGGCCAAGACAACCTCTTTCCCTTCGCACGCCCTACTGCGGCAATCGAGGTCGGGCGAGCCCGATTTACCGCTTTATGGCAGCCACTCGACTTACGGAGTACGGTCGTACTGGATCGAGATCTTCGCGTCGACGGGCTTGTTTTCCCCGCACAGAGACCGATCGACCTCCGTTACGGCTTCTCGTTCTGGAGGGTGTCGTGGGGACAAGAGGTGTTGCAGCGTGACGCGGCGAGCCTGAAGCTCGGCGTCGGTCTGCAGATTAGAAACGCGACGATCGGATTTACCAGTGTAGACGGCAGTTTGTCGGAGACCAAACGCGACATCGGACCGGTGCCGCTGCTAGAGCTCGAGTACCGACGCACGTTCGAGGCAGGCAACTACCTCGAGGCGGAGGGCGACGGCTTCTATGCCCCCATCAAGTACTTGAACGGCGGCGACGTGGACGTGATCGGGGCCATCGCAGACATGCAGGTTCGCGCCGGTCTTCCTCTGGCGCCAGAGGGCGCATCTACGTTTCTGGGCGTGCGATATATCGGAGGCGGTGCCAGTGGTACGGGTACGCCCGATGGTACCGGCGATGGCTATACATCCAATTGGCTGCATTTTCTGACGCTCACCGTGGGCGTCCGGATGAGATGACCTCTGCGCTCGCATTGGGGCAAAGGTCAACGCCGTGAGAGAGGCTCCGGAGCTGGCAGCGAATCCGGACTGGATGGCTAGATTGGGCGCTTGATGTGTGGACATGAGATCCGCCTTGTGGCGGCGAGCACACTGGCGGCCAGATGGCGTGGGATGGTCGGTGAATGGCCACAGACGCCCTTTTCGCGGCGGCTTCGTGGCCAGCCACGTGGTCCGCTACCTCGACCGCTTCGGCCGCTGTACACCTCATTGACCGCGTGCTGCAAGACGTGACCGTTCGCCAGTGGTCCATCCAGACCGGGTCATTAAGCGTCCCGTGGCCCAGGCGATACCTCTTCGCCGCCCGTCCCGAGATTTGCGTCGGGGTCCGTCGCAGGATTTGGCGGGAGCTGTCGCGCGGGTACGAACGCCGCGCCGCTGCCCTTGGCGACCCCGGTGTCTCAACAGGGAAGGCCAAGGGTGCAACGTGCACGCGGCAGTGGTCATTTGGAACGGCGACAGAGAGGGCCTCGAACGCTCCGCGCAACGCCAGGCGGGAGGGGCATCATTGCGCCAACTCGCAACGCCACCCTGCATCTGCACCTGGCGACCTGCGTTGGTGCCACGGGCGCCAACGCCACGCTCGCACATCCTAAACGCTCAAAAACTCGTATACTGTCTCGGGAAATGCGCTGGTGCTTCATATCCTCTGGGGGAGATTGTTTAATGCCTCTGGTCCCCGCACCCGTGAGTGCTCAGAGTTTCGAGGAGTGGCGGTGGGACTTCGGTACCCGTCGTGCCCGCATCCTTGCGTGGGTCCTCGTTGTGGGCCACTTGAGCTTCGTGCTCCTGGACTTCGTCGCGAGACCTGAGTTCGCGATGGTTTTTCTGCCAACGCGAATCGCGATGGAGATCGGGTTCCTGGTTGTGTTGGTGCTTATCTATTTTGACTGGCATCGAGCCGTTCCGCTGGTCGTTGGCACCACTCTGATCGGTGGTGTGGGTTGGATTACGGCGCTGGCTACCGGCCCCCTCGATGTCTATGTCGGAGGGATGTATCTCGCAGTGATCGGGGCCACGACTGTCCTGCCGGTCTTCATTCGATGGCACGTCGGCGGTCAGATTGCGGGAATCTCGATATTTGTGGTCGGCCAGCTGATCCATCATCCCGAAGTGGACGGCACAGTGATCTTCTTGGTCACGTTCATCCTGGTGTGGGTCGCGTTCGTCGTGAATCTCTCCATGCATTTGTTCGCTCAGCAGATTCGGGCGGAGCTGAAAGCGAAGGCCGAGCTGGTGGCGGCGTACGAGCGCCTCGCAGAACTTGATCAGGCCAAGACCGATTTCTTCGCAAACATCTCCCACGAGTTGCGGACCCCGCTGACGCTGATTCTCGGAACCCTTCGTGGCCTGGGACAGGACGGCGACAACGCCGCCGAACAGCGCCAAGTGATGGTTGGCCTTCGTAATGGGGCGCGTCTGCTGATGCTGATTAATCAGCTCCTGGACATGTCGCGCATGGACTCTGGGGTCATGGAGATAAAGCCGGTGGCGACAGATGTCAGCGCACTTGTCCGCCACGTAGTGTCGTCCTTTGATCGAAGTGGGACGGAGTGTCAGATTGAGCTGGTGCTGGAGCCTGAACCGGTGTGGGCGCTCATTGATCCGGGTTTGCTGCGGAAGCTCCTGTTCAACCTGGTCTCTAATGCGGTCAAGTTTACGTCGGCGACCCATGGTTTTGTCCGGGTGCATTTGAGTCATCTGGGCGATGGTATTCGGTTGGCCGTAGACGACAAT
>JAACDH010000074.1 GCA_009936995.1 Rhodobacterales bacterium | reverse complement strand
TGCGAGAGGGCTGGGCCATGAAGCAGAACGATCGGCTTACCTGGCCGCAAATCGCCATGGCCGCAAGCGCCCCGGTGCTCACCCGAGCCACCCTCGTGGACGGCCGGTTGGAAGCCGGCGTGCTGCCCACCGGCCAAGTGGTCGGCCGCATCGAAACCCTGCCCACCGTGGCCGAGCTCGTCCGCGATATCGTCAACGACGCCGAAGCCACCCTCGCCCGATTGCAAGGAGTCTCACGATGAGCGAAGTCCTCTACGAAGTACGCGACAGCGTGGCCTGGGTCACCTTGCACCGGCCCGAGTACCGCAACGCCCAGAACATCGTCATGCTGATGAAGCTCGACGACGCCTACACGCAAGCGGTTCAAGACGACGCCGTCAAGGTCATCGTGCTCTGTGGTTCGGGCAAGCATTTTAGCGCCGGTCATGACATTGGTACGCCGGGTCGCGACATTGACAAAGCCTTCGAAAGACGAGCCACAACCTGGTACAGCCACGAGGACCGGGAGGGCGCGGAGGCCATGTTTGTTCGCGAGAGCGAGGCCTACTTGGGCCTGTGTAAACGCTGGCGGAATCTTCCTAAGCCCACCATCGCCATGGTGCACGGTGCCTGTATCGCCGGGGCGCTGATGCTCACCTGGGCGTGCGACCTGATCATCGCCAGTGACGACGCTTTCTTCGCCGATCCAGTGGTTCGAATGGGCATTCCAGGCGTCGAATTCTTCATGCACCCCTACGTCATGAGTCCGCGGAAAGCCAAGGAGTTCCTGTTCTTGGGCGACCGAATCGACGCGACCGAAGCACACCGTATTGGCATGATCAATCGCGTGGTGCCACGCGCAGAGTTGGCGTCTACAGTCGCCGACATCGCGGCCCGTATTTCCGAAAAGCCACGATTTGCGCTAGCGCTGACCAAAAAGGCCATCAACTTCGCCGAAGATCGCATGGGCGTCAACGAGACGATGGATCACGCTTTTGCCCTGCATCATCTGGCACATGCTCACAGCGCCATGACCCAATCAGACCACATCGGCGGCCAGGATGCGAAAGCCATGAAAAAGGCCATGAAATAGTCTGGCGCCTGTTGTACCCTTCCGTTTCGAGTGAGGGTGCGTTTTGACCAAAGACTTAGCTGGATTTCGAATCAACGAGCAATACGAAGTCGTCTCGCTAATGCGAAAGGGTAAGTTCGGTGATTTCTGGCGTGCAAAGAGGCTTGTCGACAACACCGATGTTGCCATAAAGCTTCTCAAACCCGAGCTGTTCATGGATGGGCAGGCCATTCGTCGATTCCATCGAGAGGCAAAGCGGCTCACGTCCTTCTCCCACCCCCACCTCTTGCGGGTACTCGAAACGGGTCGTACCCAGCTGGGCGATCCCTACGTTGTGACCGAGTATACTCCGGGTCGACTACTGTCCGATGACATTGTCGATCTCGCGCTCCCCGTCGATCAGGTCTGCCATATCGGCGCCCAAATTGCCCGCGTCTTGGCCAGCGCCCACATGCGCGGAATCGTCCACCGAGGTCTCGACCCCGACGCCATCCTGCTCTGCGAAGAAGACGGCGACCGCTACCGAGTCAAGGTCTTCGATTTTGGTCTGGCGCATCTCACCTCGGACACCGGCGAACCCGAGCTCACCCAAGTGGGTCAACGGCTGGGCAAAACCGAATACATGGCGCCCGAGTACATCCAAGACTTTGCGCTGGATGCCCGTACCGACCTGTACGTCCTCGGGGTCATGGTCTTCGAGATGCTCGTCGGCCAACCTCCTTTCGTCGGTCGCGCTATCAGCGTGCTCACTGCACACATCGAAAAGGAACCCTGGGCGCCGTCCGACTTGGCCGAACAAGATGTCCCAGAGTGGCTCGACCAATTGGTCCTCGCCCTGCTCGCCAAAGACCCCAATGACCGGCCGCAAGACGCGCGCGTGGTCGCCCGTGCGTTCGCGATGCGCTCGTGGAGTTCGTAGACATTCGCAGGCCGCCTATTCGTCGTCACTAACATCTGTGTGGGGTTCGTTTCCGCCGACGACCACGGCCACACCAACAACGACCACGGTGATCTCCCGCACCGAATACCTCGACACCGTTGGGATTCGTCGCCGGTCGGATGGCGCAGACTCGGCGCGCTGCTGAGCGCAGGTGGCAGCGATGTCGTGATACATCCGAGTCATGCTGATTCACGTACTCGCCGCCCTCTCTTTCGCTTGTACGGATCTCAGTCCTCCCCAGATGACCGACTTCGCCCCTTGGGTCGACGGCGCCGTCGGGGTCCCCATCGACGCGCGACTTGAAGCCGACGGCCAGCACTCCGGTACGTTTGTGGCCACCGTCGAGGAGGGTACGACTGGACCGCAGCTCGAGGTCGTGCGTCTCAAAGACGACTACTCGGGTGACGTCGTCTGGTGGATTGAGGCGGACGCCGACTGGCTGCCCAACACCACCTACCGTGTCGAGGCCTACACCTGGGGCACCGACTCCGCCGAGCCCGACCTCCTCGTCGCCACAACCTCTTTCACCACGGGCGATACCCGCGTCCCGCTACCCAGCGCACCATCACTTCTCGCCATAGAGGCGGGAAAAACCGGCGAGGAAACCAATGATTGCGTGACCGGGACACATCATCCCCGAGACCTGGTCGTTGAGATCGACCTCGGTACGCAAGACCAACACGCCTGGGTGCAGCTCCGTAACGATGACCTCCGCAAGTGGGTCGCTCGCCCCGTCGGCGACGGCGGCGTCCAAATGCTCGACGTATTTCAGCCAGTCACGGCAGAAGGCGACCGCGTCAACTGCTTTACCGCCACCATTGTGTCCGGCGCAGGCGTAGTCTCCGAAGAGAGCCCTCAGTTGTGCATCGAAGACACCATCGATGGCGACGGCAGCGAGGGTTGCGGCTGCGACACCCTCACCACGCCTTGGATCGCCGCCCCCTGGCTGCTGCTTCCCTTACTCATTCGCCGGCGGCGCTGACGCAATCAGTGGCACCTGTAGCTAGAACATGTTCTACTCGTGTTCTGACCGAGGCCCGTGTCCATGGATCTGACCTTCTCCGACGCTGAACACGCTTTTCGCGCTGAGTGCCGCGCCTGGCTGGACGCTAACGTGCCGCAAACACCACTCCAGAGCCACAACACGCGCGCCGGCTTTCAGGCCCATGTTGCCTGGGAGAAAGCGCTGCACCAGGCCGGATGGGCCGTGGTTTCCTGGCCGAAAGCACTGGGCGGTCGCGATGCGTCCCTGATGGAGTGGCTGATCTTCGAAGAGGAGTACTACGCATCGGGCGCGCCAGCGCGGGTCACCCAGAACGATATCTTCCTCCTCGCCCCTACCCTCTTTGAGTTCGGAACCCAGGAGCAAAAGGACCGAATCCTCCAACCGATGGCCGCCGCCGAGGTGCTTTGGGCTCAAGCCTGGAGTGAGCCAAACGCAGGCTCTGACCTCGCCAATGTTCGTAGCACCGCTCGGAAAGTCGATGGCGGCTGGCGGGTGAGCGGCCAAAAGACCTGGTGCAGCCGCGGCGCGTTCAGCGACGGGATCTACGGATTGTTCCGTACCGACACCAACAGCGAGCGACACCGCGGACTTTCTTACCTGATGGTCGACGTGCACCAGCCGGGCGTTAGCCTCCGACCCGTCGAAGACCTCCTCGGCGAAGAGGCCTTTGCCGAGGTGTTTCTCGACGACGCCTTTGTGCCCCAGACCAACCTGATCGGCGAAGAGAACCAAGGGTGGAAGGTCGCGATGTCCACCACCTCGAGCGAGCGCGGCCTGTCCTTGCGCAGCCCCGGCCGATTTATCGCCGCCGCCGACCGTCTGCTGGAGCTGTACCGCGCTCATCCCGAGCCCAGCTTGCGTGACCGCGTCGTCGATACCTGGATGAAGTCCAGGGCTTACCGGGACAATACGTTCCGCGTGGTCACCCGAATGATGCAGGGCGGAACCATCGGCGCCGACAGCAGCCTGAACAAGCTGTTCTGGTCCGAGCTCGACATCCAGCTGCAACAGACGGCCCTCGACCTGCTGGGTCCCCTGGCCGAGGTGGCCGAGAACCCGTGGATGGACAGCTATCTATTCTCCCTCGCCGGCCCGATTTACGCGGGTACAAACGAGATTCAGCGCAACATCGTCGCCAGTCGCGTGCTCGAACTTCCCCGGCGTTAGCGCGGACACCGGTTAGGGTTGCCCAAGATCCATTGGGAGTCGCCATGGAAAAGCAAAAATTCGGGTTTGTTCTGGTGCTGGTCTTCGGACTTTCTGCCGCTAGTGTGTGGTTCCTCCAGCCCAACGGGGCCCCATCCGCGCCCCAAGCACAGCTCGGCAACCCAGTCGCGCAGCCGAACGCTCCCCAGACCCCTATTCCAGCGGCCGGTGCCGACCGAGATCGGTCCGAGGTCAAACAACGTCGCGCTCGTGCCCAAGCCGCCGGCCAAGAACCCACTCCTCCCGGCCCGAAGGTCCGCGGCAACAACACCACGATGCTCCGTGAGGCCACACTCCGCACCACCAAGCAGTTCGCCAAAGACCAGGGGCTCTCTGAAGACGTCGCCGCCAGCCTGGTCCAAGAGATCACCCAGCTTCTCGACGACACTCAGGTGCTGTACGAAGCTGCTCAGGCCAATCCACAGAACAAACGCGGCGCCACCCGCAAAGAGATGCGAGCGCTGCTCCGTGAAACCGAAGAGCGGCTCGTGGAGCTGTTTGGAATCGATCTGACCGCTGAGTTTCTGAGCAAACTCCAACGCAGGTAACAGACCGTTTTACCCGTGCAGTGCCCGTGGGAAACGTGGGCAGCACAGGCGGTTTAACCCGGATAGCTCCTCGCCTACTTTTCCTGTGACGGTCTACTTTGCCGCAGTCCCGCAGAGATCTACATCAAGACAGGCGTCCGGATGGCCCATCTCCGACGTCGCCACCTCCCGTCACCGCCACACAGGCTACCCACCACAAAACGCTGACCGACAACGCTGGCGCGCAGAAGTGAAACGTGTTCTACTTCGGAAATTGAAACGTGTTCCACTTTCGAGGCGCTGTCCATGCACTTCGCTCTAAACGAAGACCAGGCCATGCTGCGAGATGCGGTGGCCGACACCCTCCAAGACGCTTGTACCGCCGACGTTCTTCGAGCCGCCTGGACCGGGACAAATCCCGCATTGTGGCGACCCCTGGCCGAACTGGGAATCTTTGGCCTATCCTTGAGTGAAAATAGGGGCGGAATGGGCCTCTCCGAGGTGGAAGAATCCGCCGTCGCTGTAGAGATGGGTCGGGTAGGATTCCCCGGCCCGTTCGCTGAGACCCTAGCCGCTGTGCCGTTTATCACCCACCAATCAGCGCTCCTAGAATCCGGGCTGGCCGGTGACCAGCCGCTCGCCGTCGCTGTCGAGGGTCATCCCATCGCCAACGCCCGTGAAGCCGCTCGCGTCTTCCAGACACACGGGTCAGAGATCGCCGTATTTACCGACCCCACCTGCACCGACCTGCCCTCCGTCGACCCCACTCGTGCGTTGTGCCTCGTCACAGGAGACGTCCGTTCCTGGCCCGGAGACGGTCAGCGACTACGCCAACGGGCCACCTTGTTTACCGCGGCGATGTTGGTGGGGCTGTCGCACCGAATGCTCGATCTCGCCGTCGCATACGCCAAAGAACGTCGTCAGTTCGGCAAGGCCATCGGCACCTTCCAGGCCGTCCAGCACCGACTCGCCGACGCCCTGCTGGCCCTCCGATTCGCCGAGGCTCCTATACAGCGGGCTGCGTTCAGTCTGGCCACCCAAGCCGACTCCGCAGACATCGATGTCTCTACCGCAAAGGCCATGGCCAGCGAGGCCGCCGACACCGTCGCCCGCGCCGCACTCCAAGTACACGGCGCCAACGGCTATACCTTCGAATTCGATCTTCATCTGTTCCACAAGCGCGTCATCGCTCTGCAGCGCGCCTGGGGAGACGCTCGCTGGCACCGCGCTAATGTGGCTGGTCACCTGCTGCTGGACTCCAAGGAAAACACCCATGCCTGAAGCCTACATCATCGACGCCCTGCGAACGCCCGTGGGCCGACGACGCGGAGGACTCGCCGACGCCCATCCGGCCGATCTGGGCGGATTTGTCCTCTCCGAGCTGATGAACCGGTCCAAGGCGCCGGCCGAAATGGTCGACGATGTGGTGTTTGGCTGCCTAGACGCTGTGGGCCCACAAGCCGGAGACATCGCACGAACCTGTTGGTTGGCCGGCGGTTTACCCGAGCACGTGCCCGGCGTCACCATCGACCGGCAGTGCGGCTCTTCCCAGCAAGCGCTCCACTTCGCGGCCCAGGGCGTGATGAGCGGCACCCAGGATTTGGTGGTCGCGGGCGGCGTGCAGAACATGTCCCAGGTGCCCATCAGCTACGCGATGATCGCCGCGAAAGAACTGGGTTTTTCAGACCCCTTTTCGGGCTCCAAGGGTTGGGTGAAGCGATATGGCAAGACGCCCGTTAGCCAATTTGCCAGCGCCGAGATGATCGCCAAAAAGTGGGGTGCTAGCCGAGAAGACCTCGAACGCTTCGCGCTGGCGAGCCACAACAAGGCCATCGCCGCCCAAGACGCGGGATACTTCGACCGAGAGATCGTGGCCTATGGCGAAGTCACCGCCGACGAGGGGCCCCGACGCGGCACCACCCTTGAGAAGATGGCCAGCTTAAATCCGGTGATTACCGGAGGCTTTCACACCGCCGCCGCTTGCAGTCAGATCTCCGACGGCGCGGCGGCCATGTTGGTCGCCAGCGAGCACGCGGTCAAAGCGTACGGTCTTACGCCACGGGCTCGCATCCACCACCTGTCGGTGCGCGCCGACGACCCCATCTGGATGCTTACCGCACCCATTCCCGCCACCAAGTACGCACTAAAACGAGCCGGTATGAGCCTCGACGACATCGATCTAGTCGAGATCAACGAGGCCTTCGCGTCGGTGGTCCTGGCCTGGCTGAAAGAGACCGGCTGCGACCCCAGCAAGGTCAACGTGAACGGCGGCGCCATCGCCTTGGGGCACCCCTTGGGCTGCACGGGCGCGCGGTTGATGACTACGATGCTCCACGAACTCGAGCGGACGGGCGGACGATACGGCCTACAGACCATGTGCGAGGGCGGCGGTCAGGCCAACGTCACGATTGTCGAGCGGCTCTGATGCGGTTCGCGCCCACCGACGAGCAGGAGCAGCTTCAGGAGGCGGCTCGGGGATGGCTGAGCGAGGCCCCAAACCCAAGCTGGAACCGTCTGATTACAGAGCAGGGCTGGCCCGCGATAGCCATTGACGAGGACTGCGGCGGTTTCGGCTTCGGATTCGTAGAGCTCGCCTTGGTGAGCGAGGAGATCGGCCGCGTTCTGGCACCGATCCCTTTGCTCGCCAGCGCCGGGCTCGCCGCGGGCGCGATTCAGACCGGCGGATCGGTCACTCAAAAGAAGTCGCTGTTGGGGGCCATCTCCCAGGGAACCCGTGCGGCCTTGGCCTACGAGGGGCCGCTCACGGCTACCCGATGCGCCAACGGTTGGCATCTCAACGGCACCGCCCTACGGGTCATCGACGGAGCAAACGCGAAGTTCCTGATCATCGCCACGGACCAGGGTCTGTTCCACGTCACGGACTTCCAAGCAAGCCCCACCGCAAGCATCGATCCGACCCGCGAGCTGGCCACCTGCACCCTAGACTGCACGGTCCCTGAAGATGCCCGACTGCCCCAAGGCGACCTTGAGAAGGCGTTGATGCGCGGATGGGTACTTCAGGCCGCCGAGGCCGTGGGCGCCGCCGAGGCCTGCCTAGACATGGCCGTCGCCTACGCCAAGGTTCGCACCCAGTTTGGCAAGCCGATCGGTAGCTTCCAGGCCATCAAACACAAGTGTTCTGACCTGTTCCTGCTCGTAGAGAGCGCCCGGTCGGCCACCTGGTACGCCGCCTGGGCCCTCGACGCCGAAGCGGAGGACGCCGTCCTCGCCGCCCGCACCGCCGTCTCCTACGCCAACGACGCCCTGTTCAAGTGCGCCGCAGACAGCATCCAGATCCACGGAGGCATCGGCTTTACCTGGGAACATCGGTGCCACGAGTACTTCCGGCGGGCCCGCGCCGACCAACAGCTGTTGGGTCACCCACGGGCGCATCGCGCGGCCATCGCCCACCACCTCCTTGGAGCCATCTAGTCCATGGACCTGCACTTTACCGAAGCCGATGAGGCCTTCCGGATCGAGATTCGAACCTGGCTCGAAGGGAACTTGGTCGATGAGTTCGCGGCGTTAAAAGGGCGAGGCCACCTGGGCGACATGGACGGGGTGATTCCCGGACGGCGACGCTGGGAACAGCGGATGGTCGAGGCCGGCTGGACCTGCGTGGGTTGGCCAAGAGCGCACGGTGGTCGAGGACTTTCGCTCCTGCAGGAGGTGATCTTCAACGAGGAGTACGCGCGAGCACGGGCACCGGGACGCCTGGGACACATCGGCGAGGGGCTTCTGGGCCCCACGCTCATGGCGTTTGGCACACCCGAGCAACAGGCCCGCTTCTTGCCGCGCATCGTAGACGGCACCGAGCTGTGGTGCCAGGGCTACTCCGAACCAAACGCAGGATCAGACCTTGCTAATGTGAAATGCCGAGCCGAGCCCGATGGCGACGACTACCGCCTCACCGGCCAGAAGGTGTGGACCAGCCTGGCCCAAGATTCGGACTGGTGTTTCGTCCTCGCCAGAACCTCTACCGAGGCCAAGCGACACCACGGCATCACCTGCTTCTTGATTCCCATGGATGCCGACGGTATCAACGTGGTGCCGATCAAACAAATTACCGGTGGAACCGAGTTTTGCGAGGTCTTCTTCGATGGCGCACTGGCCAAGGGCGAGCACATCATCGGCGAGGTCGGCGGTGGCTGGCGGGTGGCCATGGGCACGCTGGCCTTCGAGCGCGGCGCCAGCACCCTGGGTCAACAGCTCAACTTCCAGACGGAACTCGACGAGATCATCCAGGCCGCCAAACACAATGGAACAGCCGCGGATCCAGTGATTCGCCAGCGGATCGCCGACGTGTACATCCGCCTGCGTATTATGCGTTTGAACGCGCTTCGCACCCTCACCGGCCACGACGATGGCACCCCACCGCGGGCCGCGATGATCACCAAGCTCTATTGGGCCAGCTGGCACAGAGATCTAGGCGAATTGGCCATGGACGTACTCGGCGCCGACTGTATGGTTCTGCCAGAAAGCGGAGAGCTCTCCGAGCTCCAAAGACTCTTCCTCTGGACCCGCAGCGACACCATCTACGCGGGCACCAACCAGATCCAACGCAACATTATCGGCGAACGCGCCTTAGGACTTCCCCGATGAGCCTGTTGACCGGAAAGATCGCCCTCGTCACCGCCGCCGCCGGCACCGGTATCGGTTTTGCGACCGCCAAACGCATGGCCGAGGAAGGCGCCACGGTGGTGCTCTCCGACCGCCACGAGCGACGCCTCAACGAGTCCGCCGACGCCCTGGCGAACGCGATGGGAGCCCGCCCGGTCATCGCCGTCTGCGACGTCACCGATCAAGCTCAGGTCGACGCGATGTTCGACACCACGCTGGCCGCCCACGGTCGCTTGGACGTCCTCGTCAACAACGCTGGACTGGGCGGAACCGCCAACTTGGTCGACATGGAAGACGCCGCCTGGCACCGAGTCATGGACGTCACCCTCACGGGAACCATGCGCTGCATGCGCAGAGGGATGCGAGAGATGCTCGGCCAAGGTTCCGGCGTCATCGTCAACAACGCCAGCGTCCTGGGCTGGCGGGCACAGCGAGGCCAGTCCCACTACGCCGCCGCCAAGGCCGGGGTGATGGCGCTCACCCGATGTGCGGCACTCGAGGTCGCCCGGGACGGCGTACGCATCAACGCAGTCGCGCCTAGCCTGGCGATGCACGCGTTCCTGCACAAGGTCACCACGCCGGAGCTGCTCAAGACCCTGGAAGATCGAGAGGCCATGGGCCGCGGCGCGACCCCAGAAGAGATCGCCAACGTAATTCTGTTCTTAGCCAGCGACTTATCGTCGTACATGACCGGCGAGTGCATCAGCGTGAGTAGCCAGCGGGCGTAGCCGCTATTTAACGTGCAGCTCGACCAAGTCGGCTTTCACCATCGCCATCCAGCGACCCCAGATGGCCTTTTGCTCGGCGCTCGGGCTGTGGCGCCGCGGCGTGCTTTGGTCGGCGCGACGGAGAATGGCGAGCTCAGCCTCGGCCAAAACCCAGGAACCCGGAGCGGCGAACTTCCAGCTGGCCACTTGGTAGCTGACCGCGCCCGACGCGGTGCGATCGCTGCGGGTGATGCGGTTCCAGTTCTGGTCGTAGGCGGAACGGTCTGCGTGACCTGGAGCAGGCACGGCGTCCAGGCGGCTGCTTCGGAGGCAGCGGTCTTGCCAACGGGTGAGGTCGGGCGCCTTGCCGGTCTCGAGTATCTTCAGCTCGGCCATGTACCAGCGGATGTAGCCGAGCTCGTCGGCGTTCAGCGTCTCGACCTGATCGTCGACCTGCACTGTACAGCCCTCATTCTCGGGAATGACGACCCGCGCGATTCGCATTTCGGGCTTGCGCTGGCTGGGGTGGATTCCCTCGGCCTTCTGCTCTTCTTCGACCAAGGCCTGGGCGACAACGGTAAGCGCTTCGCGCGTGTACACGTTCACGCAGGCCTTGAACTCGTCGAGAGAGAGGTCTTGGACGGACAGGCCGTCGAGGCGGTTGATGACCCAGACGCGGGCGGTGCCGTCGTGGATTTCAGGGGCCGCGAACCAGGTGTGCCCCTTGGGGTGCCAGCCGAAGACAAAGGCGCGACGACGTTGGCCGCGCTTGCGAGCGTCTTTGGACCAGTCCAACATCTGGCTAAGGTTGACCCCCAAGCGGCGAAGCGCGAACACGCCGCTGCCAGCTACCTCGATAAGGTCTGGATGCAGTGGC
>JAACDH010000487.1 GCA_009936995.1 Rhodobacterales bacterium | reverse complement strand
TCACCGTTTTCAGAGGGCCTCAGCGCCGGTGGGCTTGATGAACCTGTAGTGACTCACCCGCCACTGTTCCCCGTCTTCCAGACCGAAGAACTCAGCGCACGCCATGAAAAACAACCGCCAGCGGCCCCACCAAACCAGCACCTCGTCGCCATAGGTTTCCTCCAATATCGCCCAGCAGACATCACGCCGATCGTCCATGCGTTGCAACCACGCCTCCAGCGTCTTTGCATAGTGACGACCGTTCCAAAGCCACTGGTCTTCAAGCGTCAGGTCTTCTTGAAACCTGGGGAGGAGATCGTCACTCGGCATCATCCCACCGGCAAAGAAGTGCCGGGTCATCCAGTCATGCGCCTCGCCGCTGTCCACATAGGCATACGCGGCATCACGGTGGGAAAACAGGTGTACGAACAGCTTGCCACCCGGACGCAACCACGCAGCAACTTTGGACATGAGCAAGCGATAGTTACGCATATGCTCAAACATCTCGACCGAGACAACGCGGTCATAGGTCCCGATCTCCGGAGGCTCGAACGCGTTCATGTCACACGTGATCACGCGCACATTGCTCAGCCCTCGCTCGGCGGCCAGGGCCAGGATGGCTGAACGTTGTGAGTGAGAATGGGACACCCCGGTGATGGTCGCATTTGGATAGCGGGCCGCCATGAACAAGGTGAGCGAGCCCCAGCCACAACCCAACTCCAAGATGTGGTGCCCATCCTCCAGCTCTGCCCGTTCACATGTGGCGATGAGCGCCGCATGCTCGGCTTCTTCGAGGGAATCAACCCCCTTACCCCAGTACGCACTGGAGTACTTGCGGTGTGGCCCCAAGACCTCGGCGAAGAAGGCTGCGGGCACCTCATAATGTTGCTCGTTGGACTCGACTGGGGCCAGCGCGATGGGGCTGTCGTCCATCTGCGCGACCCACCCACGCATGTAGTGGTCTCGCGCCCCAGAATCTGCGAAGCTCTCGTCCGCTAGTCGCTGCCTGCACAGACGTCGTATTGCTGCCCGACAGACGGCATCGGGCACATAGCCTCGTTCCGCCAAGCCCACGAGCTGGCTCTGAATTGTTCCGGTCACGCTGCCTCCAAGGTGAAGTGTGCCACGTTGGTGCGACCTGCCTCGAAGCCCCCCACACAGTAGCTGAAATAGAAGTTCCACAGGCGGATGAACTCCGTGTCGAACCCCAGAGCTCGAACGCTCGCATCGGCCTGATTGAACGAATCCTGCCAATTGCGGAGGGTTCGTGCGTAGCCATCGCCGAAGAACAACTTGTCTCGGACGACCAGACCAGCCTGGCCAGCAACGTCCTCGAACCGGTGAGGAGAGGACAACATGCCACCGGGAAAGATGTACGTCTGAATGAAGTCAGGATGGCTGCGATACCCCTCGAACAGTTTCGGATCGATGGTGATGGTCTGCACAACCGCCCGCGCCCCAGGCGCTAGGAGTCTCCGCAGGGTCGCCATGTAGGTCGGCCACCACTGCTCGCCTACAGCTTCGAACATCTCGATGGAGACAACACCGTCAAACGTCCCGCGCACGTCGCGGTAGTCTTCCAACCGCAGGTCTACGACGCCCTCACGAATCCACGGGGCGAGCCGTCGTGCCGCGTAGGCGTATTGTGCGGGAGAAATCGTGACACACGTCACGCGATGTCCTGCCTCCACGGCCATCTCTGCGAACCCTCCCCACCCACACCCGATCTCCAAGACATGGCTGTTCGGCGCGAGCTGGGCCTCTTCGAGTATTCGTCGGAACTTCGCGCGCTGCGCTGACTCAAGCGTGTCCATAACGTCCGTGAACAGCGCACTCGAATAGGTCATTGTCGGATCCAACCACAGCTCGTAGAAGTCATTACCGAGGTCGTAGTGGGCGGCGATGTTGCGACGACTTTGACGCTTCGTGTTCCCGCGCATCCTGTGCTGGATCGTCGTCCAAAGCCGGTCCATTCCCCGCACAGAAAAGCGACTCTCGAACCCGTCCACGTTGCTCGCGAGAACCGACATCAAGTCAGAGAGATTCGGCGTCTCCCAATCGCCGCGCACATAGGATTCCGCCAGACCGATGTCGCCGCGCCGCGCGACCTGACTGAAGCTCCGCCATCGTCGGATTTCCATCGCCGCGTGGTGGCCCGGGTCCGGGCCCTGTCGCAACACCCGAGCCCCGCCGGGAAGGGTCAATTCGAGCGCCCCACTTTGAAACTCGGACATACTGCCGTCGAGATAGCGACGGGCAGCGGAAGACAACACCGTATTGGTAGACCACATGGTTCACGAACTCCTGGAAGACAGCGAGGCGACGGACCGCCCCAGGCCTCGATCTCGCGGAACGAGACCGACACCCTTGATGTACAGGCGCAACGCCTGTAGATGAATGCGCAGCAGGGCCAACCAGACGCCGGCCAGCGCAGCCACTCCGTACCGAGCAACGCGCGCGGGGGTCATCGGCATGCGCTGTCCCTTCACCCGTGTCGCGATCAGGAGTTGGCCTTGCTCGTCCACATGATGCAAACGAACATCCGTCGCAGAGGCCGAGAGCGAGAATAGAAACTGGTATCCGCCGCGAACCTGAAAGAACGGGGACACATAGAACGCCTTGTTCAATCCCAGCCAGTCCGATGGCCGGATCGCATCTCCGCCGCGATGCAAGACGTAGCTGTGGGTGCCTCCAAAGGTGTTGTTGACTTCAGCGACCACCGCCACCAGGCTTTCTTCCGCATCGCTGAGAAACCAAAAACTCACCGGGTTGAACACAAAGCCCAGGACACGCGGCATCGACAGCACCTCGATGATGCACCGCTCGAGGTCGATGGGCGCTTCTGCTTCGTCCAACGCCCGCCGCAGCCAGCCGCGAAGATCTGCCCCGTCTCTGTCTCCGTGGTCTCGGTCATCGAAGGAGAGGAATCCGAACTGGTTGTGAGTAAACCATCGCCCCAGAGGCTCCACAGGATATCGCACCACGATGCCGAAGAAGGGGTAGGCAAACGCGTGCGCTCGCTCCGCGCTCGCTGGACGGGCATGGGTCACGCGACCGATCAATAGGTCCCTCATGCCGCTTCAACCTCTCCGAGCAATGGGACGTCTACACCCATGCTCTGAACCGCTGTTATTCCAGATACTACGCCATCTTCGTGAAATCCCCAGCGCCAGTGGGCACCCGCGTACCACACACCACGATGCCCCTGAAGCATCGCTCTCCGACGTTGGGCAATGCTGGCCGGCACATCGAACTGCGGGTGTCGATAAACCAACTCCCGATGGATCTGCTGTGGCTCGCGCTCGGGGTTGAGCGTGACCACCATCAACCGATCTGTGTCCAGATCTTGGAGCGCGTTCATCCAATAGCTGAGTGCGATCGGGGCCGTTTCCGATGTGCCGGACCCGACGTAGTTCCACGAGGCCCATGCCGCTCGACGCTGCGGCATGAAATCCGGGTCCGAGTGCAGATACACGCGATTTTCCGAGTACCGGAAGGCCCCGAGAACCTCACGCTCCAGTCTGTCCGGCGTGTCAAGGAGCCGCAGCGCATCGTCCGCGTGGCACGCCATCACGACCGCGTCAAATCGCTCGGGTGGTCCACCGGCTCGTTCAATCACGACCCCGTCTTGGATACGACGGACACGTTGAACGGGGTCCCCGACCACCCATCGAGCGTCGCAGGCACGGGCCAGCGCCTGAACATAGGTCTGACTTCCCCCCCTCAACGAAAACCACTGCGGACGGTTCGCCAAGTCCAGCAGACCGTGGTTGTCCAAGAAGTGCAGCATGGAGCTCGCTGGAAAATCGAGAATCCGTCTTGGAGACGCCGACCAGATGGCCCCAGTCATGGGCAGAAGGTAGCGGGACAACATCTGCTGGCCGAACCCTCGTGCGGCCAACCACTGGCCGGTCGGAAGGTCGCTTTCGACCCCAGCGCGCAACCACGCTTTCGCCTCTCGATTGAACCGGGCGATCTCGCGCAGCAGAAGCCAATGCATGGGCCGAATCAAGTTGCGCCGCTGAACGAAAAGGCCGGCCAGAGATGCGCCGTTGTACTCGAAACCTCCGCGTACGCCATCCTCTGTCAGAGACACGCTGAATGACATCTCTGTGGGATGGGGCGAGATATCCAGGCCTCGGAGCAACCGTCTAAAATTGGGGTAGTTCCTGTCGTTGAAGACAATGAATCCCGTGTCAACGACCACATCGGGCTCGCCGGAAATCGACACCGTTTGGGTATCGGCGTGTCCGCCCAGGCGATCTCTGGCCTCAAAAAGGGTCACGTCCCAGGGCGAGTCTTTCTGAAGGTGGTACGCCGCGGTGAGTCCGGACATGCCGCCGCCGATGACTGCAACATGTCCATGATGCCCTGGATGTAGACCTGTCATGTTGCCAGTCCTAGGGGATGGATCAGAAGAGAAGTTGAGCGCGACGGGGTCCCGCCCCCTCACTGTTCATCTTTTGAACAGGTTTCGCATCCATCGTGACCAGAAGTGACACGGGTGATTTTAGAATATTTTAGCAGTATATATTTGTCTACATGAGGAGTGACGCATGTGTTCAAGACAATATGAATAGTATTTGAAGAAGTTAGTTCGGTAGGGGATAGGGTCCGCTCCACGATGAACGTCGAAGGTGTACACGCCTAAACCCAACGCCCCGAACACGTCTAGGACCTGCGCAACCACGGCAACTGCGACTGCCGCTGCGACTGCGATCGCCTAAGCCTTCGACCCCCTCCGGGCTCACAAAGCAGCGAAGCGTCTCGCGCCGGGCACCGGCGGTGACCCTCTCTCAGACGAAAACTTGGGCCCTAGCCGCCATCCCACAGGGGCGCCGGGGCCGGCACCCGCAAGGAGAACCGTGCGATGGCGGCGAGGGCCACCTTGGCCTCCGAACCGGCGGCCGCTGGAAAAGGGAACGACCGGAGCGATTGTTGGAGCGGCTCCCGAAGGAGTCTCATCGTCAGACAGCGGCGGTGCCCGGGACCAAGCCGCCTGGGCCGCAAGCAACTCGGCCCACTCGGCTGCGGCTGCCGACTTCACGGTTTGGAGTTGGTGGATGGAGTTTTCGCGGACTACGGGAGGGACAGCTCGTCGAGGTGCTGACCGGTTGCCGAATCCTCAACCGGATGTTCGAACACGGCAAGCCCGCGTCGGTTGCCGTACGAACATGACCCAATGCCTGGGAGCTGCTGGCTCACGATTCCGCCGTGCACCAACGCCCGCCTGGACGGCCACGGATCAGAACATTGACGACGCTACCAGGAAAGCCAACAACCCGATTGGATACACCACCCCAACGTTGGCCATATTCGATCCGGTCAAGTTGTCTAGCGCCTCTTGGGTGTCGGCGAGGTTGCGAAGCTTCCCCTCTCGTGCAGCCGTCGCGTAAACCGCAAAGAAGCTCACCATCTCAGGAATACTAGTCACTACGCCCAAGATCCATCCCGCAACCGCCGGATGCACACCGAGTTGTTCGACCACATCGGCTGTGGCGCCCCCCAAAAACATCCCGGCCACCGCAATGGCCACCAACGCCGTGGTCGCTAAGATCATGCCAAACGGTAGGCTACCCATGGTCTTTTCGGCGGTCCGCTCTTCGGTCTCGGGCCGATTGACCAATTTGTCGGTGACTAGGTAGAGAACAAAGAACCCCAGCAACAAGGGCACCAGATACCATTGGGTATCTAAGCCCGATAGCATCAAAGCCACAGGGGCAACCACCGCCATGGCGGCAAAACCCACCTCATCGATAAACCGTCGGTTGAACAACTCGCCAAACTGACGGTAGTACAGCACAGCCAGCAACATCAATCCGGCATTAATCATGTTGGAGCTTGCGATATTCCACAGCCCCGCCTCCCACACGCCCGCCATGCCCGCCGAAACCAAACACACGAACTCTGGCACGGATGTGGCGTAGCCAGTCACCTGGCCTCGAGCCTTAGCGCTCCATTTCATGGCGCTGGCGATGTGATCGATGCCCCTCAGAAGACCCATTTTCACAAACAAGATGATGGCCGCCGCGGAGGCAATCATGATCAACACAGACATGGGGGGACCTCCGAATTGCGACTCTACTCTAAGTGCGCCCGACCGGCGACCGCCATCCGAGGAATTGGGCGAACGGGACGCGGCTGCGGGTAGGCCGCTGTCCCGATGCGAACATGAAATCCTCACGAAGTGAGCGACCCACTGCTTTTTCAGTCGCCTATTCGATGGCTATGGTTGTGCTCAGCGGCAGCGTTCGGTGATCCGATCCCACTTCGATCGTCCAGTTAGAGGCCCCATTCCAGCCGTCATCCCAGTACGCTAGGTCCTCGTGCTTTACCTCGAGTACCACCTCGACCGTTTCGCCGGGCTGGGCCCACACCTTCTTGAAAGCGCGCAGGTCTCGCGGGGCTCGGTCGGGGATGTCGGTGGTGCCAAAGTAGGCTTGGACCACCTCTGCGCCAGCCCGGTCGCCTGTGTTTTGGACCGATACGGTGAGCGTCACGCCCGCTTCGCTGGTTGTGGCTTGAAGAGACTCGTACGACCAAGTGGTGTAGGACAGCCCAAAGCCAAACGCGAAGCGCGGTTCGGTGTCGTTGTGATCGAGGTGCCGGTAGCCGTGCCAGTAGTCGTAGGTGACCGCGAAGGACTCGGCGTCGAACAAGGGCAGATCTGCTTCGTCGTGCGGAATCGTGAGCGGCAGGCGCCCCTCGAAGTTGGCGTCACCAAACAGCAACTGACCCATTGCGGTGCCACCTTGCATGCCCGGGTACCACGCCATGACCACGCCCTGAACGGCGTCTACCCAGGGGTCCACCACGATGGCCGATCCCGCTTGAATGACGACGACCGTGCGAGGATTCACCGCCGCGACCGCCTGGATAAGTTCGACATCGGCTGTGTGGAGGAGCAGCGTCTCGCGATCGCTGCCAGGGAAGAAGGGGATTTGCTCGCCTTCGTCATTGGCGGTCAGGCCCACGACCACAATGACGGCGTCGGCTGTAGCGGTGTCTTCAGGCAGGACAACCAGGCTCACGGTGGCGCCATGGTGTGCCGCTGCGGCCTCGATGCCTTCGAGGGGGCCCACCGCATGGGTTGGATTCGCCGCCGAGCTGCCCACGTCGCCCAAGTTGGCGTCGACTGCCTGGGGACCGATGACCGCCACCGCGAGCCCGGTCTCTAGGGGCAGCGCGCCGTCGTTTTTCAGCAACACCATTGAGGACAGCGCCGACGCCAATGTGAGCGCGACATGTTCCGCCGACTCCACCACGGCCGGCTCGACCTGTTCGGGTATATCTAGTCCGAACCGAAGCTTTGTGGACAAGATGCGCCGCACTGAGTCGTCTACCATTGCTTCGTCTACGGCACCGCTCTCGACCGCTTCGACCAGCGCCTCCCCGTAAAATCGCGGCGCTGGCATCTCGATGTCGAGGGTGGCTTCGACCATGCCGAGTATGTCGTGTGTGCCCCAGATCCAGTCGGACATGATCACACCCTCGAAGCCCCATTCGCCCTTGAGGATATCGCGAATCAGCGGCGCGTTTTCGCCACAGTAGTCCCCGTTCACCGAGTTGTAGGCGCTCATCATGGCCCCAGCCCCCGCGTCCACAACGTCGCGATGGGGTGGTAGATAGAGCTCGCGTAGGCTGCGTTCGTCAATGGTCACGTCTACGTCGAATCGGGTGTCTTCAATGCTGTTCAGGGCGAAGTGCTTGGGGGTCGCCACCACGTGGGTTTGGGCGCCTTGAACAAAGGCCGCGCCCATCACACCGAGGTGATGTGTGTCTTCTCCGTAGGTCTCTTGAGCGCGTCCCCATGCGGGATGCCGGAGCACCTCGACCACGGGTGCGAGCAGGACATTTCCGCCCTTGGCGACCAGCTCCAGCGCCATCACCTCGGCGACCTGGTACTCCAGCTCGGGGTCGAAGGAGGCGCCACGTCCCATGGGCACGGGAAATGTGCTGGAGGCGCCGGCGGTGACGCCTCGTGGGCCGTCCGACATCTGGAACGCGGGAATTCCCAGCCTCTCGTTGCCGCCTGCGCCCCACAGTCCGTCTACGGAAAGTCCTAGCGACCCGTGCATCTCGGCCGCCTTCTCTTCGAGCGTCATCTCGGAGAGCCAGTCTTCTACTCGGTCGTTGAGGGTATCCGTCTGGCCGCCGGGTGGGTCTGGCGTGTCTTTTATACACGAGGCGGTGACCAGCAGGAGCACAGTGACGATTGGGGTGATTCTCATAGCGGAACTATAGGCCATTTTAATGGAATTCGCGCTGCGGACTCCCGATACATAAACGAGCAGACGTCGCCCATAGCATCGTAGATCTGGTATCAAATTCTAGTTGGGACGGTCTGGCGACTTCAGTATTTTCAGGTGACTGAGGTTACCTGAGACGGGTCTACAGGTTTAGAGACTGCGCCTACGTTAGGTCAGCGGCCTTACGCAAACAACCCGGTTAATGGTTCGGTTACGTGAGCCTCGTCGGTACCGAATTCATTTACATTCATGTCGAGGGCCTGCATGATTGCCAGGGTGACCTTCGACACATTCTCTCCTCCGAGTGATTGGAAGTGATGGTCCGTTTTGAGGACGCCACACGCCGAGCCGCCGATGAGAATAGGCATGTCGAGAATGCTGTGGGTCTGCCCCAAGGACACCTCGGACGAAGCCAGAATGGCGCAGTTGTCGAGCAGGGTACCCGACCCCTCGGGAATGGCTTCGAGGGCTGTGAGCAAGGTGGCGAAGGCCTCGATGGCGTACACGGTGTTGGCCTGAACCTCCGGTTGATCGCCGCCTTCGTTGTGGGTCAGGTCGTGGCTTCCGGCGGAGGCACTGGGGAACAAGAGGTCGTTGAGGGGGTCGGTAAACCAGTGGCTGAACACACGGGTCTGGTCGCAGGCGAAGGCCATGGCCAGCAGCTCCGACATTACCCCGTTGACCAGCGCCAATTGGGGTCGGCCATCGATGTCGGGATAGGCATTGTTGGGAACACCGGGTTTCAGGCAGGCCGCTAGATCGGGCGGGTCTTCTTGTAGCCGGGCGAGTCGGGGTTCTAGCTCTCGAATGCCGGTGAGGTGTTGGTCCAGGCGGATTTTGTCGTTGGCGCCTACGCGGGCGTTGAGCGAGCCAATGTGACCAATCACGGCGTCGAGTGCGCTCTGTCGCAACCCCAACATGGGGTCGACTTCGGTGTCGCCTGGCTCCCGGAAGGTGTCGCCGAACACCCGCTCGTAGAGGGCAAAGGGAGAGGACTCAACTGGATTTTTGCTCCCGGGGCCGTTGAAGCTATTGCCGTTAGAACCCGCCACACCTGTCTCTAGCGAGCGGTACAAGGTGTCGCCACCAATGTCGTTGGCGATGACTTGATCAATGGAGGGCGCCGTAAAGCTGTTGTCGTCCAGGATATTCCCCAAACGCGCACCGGACAACAAGCCTGCCGCTCCAGAGGTGTGGGGCGCGTCGTTCGGCAATTTGACGTCGGTGCCGGTGACCACTGTGAGCTTGGATTTAAGGGCGGCGAGCGGTTGTAGGGACTCGGAGAGGGACCAATCGCTGCCCAGCCCTGCTGACGAAGGTGTCCAGCGTTCTGGCCGGTTGCCATTCCCCCAAAAGAACATGCCGAATCGCTTGGGTAGCACGCCGTCTAGGGCGTATGCAGTGCCGTTGACGTTGAACATGGCTTCGAGGGGTGGAAGGCCGACGCTGATCAGACCGCCTGCGAGGGTGCCGCGAAGGAGGGTCCTTCTGTCGAGAAAGAGCCGTCCGTTTTTGCGATGCCAACTCATTGGACCACCTCCGAGGGGGTTCGGAACGCCTGGCTGGTCGCCACCTCGCGCAGGAGCGACTTCATGGAGTAGCCCTCTTGTTCAAACCGTTCTAGCAGCCATTCCGACAGGCCAAGTTCGCCGAGGGTCGGTCGGTGGCCCTCGGCGTAACCAAACACTGTGTCGGTCATGCAAGCCGTGTATCCGGGGTTGAGTGCCAGGACGCGCCCAAGCCCTTCGGCGTTGTCATACGACTCGCCGTCGATTTCGCCATGGGCATCGATGACCACGCCGTTCTCAGTCTCTCGATAAATCCCGATGCCGTCGAAGTTTTCGAGAGCCAGTCCAATGGGGTCCATGGCCGAATGACACGTGGCGCAGAAGTCATTCTCGAGGTGGGAGGCTACCCGGTCGCGGAGGGTGAGGGCGCCAGGTTCGGGCTCTGGGATGGAGGTATCGACGTCGGCCGGAGGTGGAGGTATGTCTTGGCACAGGAGCTTATTGCGTACGAACAATCCCCGAAGGGTGGCGCTACTGCTGACAGGGTGAGCCGCTGTCGCCAATATTGAGACTTGACCCAACAGGCCCGATCGCAACCCGTCATCGGGCAAATGGGTGGGTCCAAAACCCTCGAGATTAGGCGCGGCTACCGCGTAAATCATGGCCAAATTCTGGTCGACAAACGTATCGCGTGTGGTCATCCAGCTGCGAAAGTCGTCTTGGCGATCGAAGACCAAGGCCTCGACGGTGAGCAGGGTTTCTTCGCGAGCCGAGGGGCCAATGCCGGTGCGCATGGCGGGGAAGACGTTGGGATCCTTAGACAATTCGTCGAGCTCGTAGAGCGCCAGCATCTCGCTGATGAGGTTGCGGAACCCCTGGCGGGCCTTGGGGTCGTCCAGCATGCGTTCGACTTGGGTGTTGAGCGCAACGGACTCGGTGAGCTCGCCGTTCTCGGCGGCGGTGAGCAGCGCTTCATCTGGGGCCGTATTCCAGAGGAAATACGACAGCTTGGTGGCCATCTCGTTGTTGGTGTAGCGACGACCTCCCTCGGGGGCCGCCTCGCCGAGCTCGACCCGGTATACGAAATACGGGCTTTGCAACAGGGTACCTAGGCCAAGCTCTAGGCCCAAGTAGAAGTCGCCCCGAATGTCGGCGGCGGTGCCGCTCAGCGCGACGATCGTGTCTAGCTCGGCGTTCGTCAGCGGTCGGCGCCAGGCCTGGCGACCTAACGTAGAGAGTGCATTTCGAGCGCAATCGGCATCTTGAATTGCCGCGGGCTGGCATGGCATGATGGCGTCGCGAATGGGGCCGGGTGCCAACGCCTGTTCCGCCAGGCTGAACGAGGCCTCTTCGTATTGCTCTACGCCGAGGGGTGACAGCGAATTGTGGGCGCTTCCAATGGACAGCAGCCCGTCCTGTTCGATGTCTGGCTCTATCCGCAGGGGAAGCACACTGTCTTCGCCGAACAGATCGTGGACCGAGCTTTCATATTGGGATTCGGTGAGGCGGCGAATCACCGGTTCGGGCGGGGTGGCGGCCGGCTCGGACGAAACGGGCGAATCTCTCACGACGGGCGCGTCTGTGCCACAGGACACGCAGGTGAATGCGAGCGCGGTCAACAGAAGTGAATGCGTCTTCATTTTTGCGCCTCCACCGACTGTATACGCGACCGCAGTGTGTTGCACAACTACGTTTTCGAGAGAATTTCCCACATAGAATTGGGGACAAGGCTATTCTGGAGCGAAGGAGTGCCTCGTGAACCGCTTCATCGCCCTGTTCCTAATCTGCGCCGCCTGTGGTTCTGACAACGTCGAAGACTCGGTCGCTGCGCCGGATTTGTCGGTGTGCCAGACCAACTCTCCTACCCAAGTTTTTTTGGTTCGACAGGCATTGTTCGCGCGAGCTGTCGACGGTGTGAGCGATGGATTCAACCTGGACGAGTTTGTCTCCAGCAATGGCGACCGCGAGGGTTGCGGTGTGGCCGACTACATCGACGTTGGTGGCCTAGAGGGCATCGACAATGCGATGGCGGGATTGTTGCCGCTGCTCGAGACGACCGAAGCCTCTGCCCTAGAACCCATCCTGCAAGAGAGCATCAACTCCGGCGCATTCTTGCTCATGTTCGAAGTCACGGATTTCGATCAAGCTGAAGACGGTGTGTGTGCCGATGTGTCGGTATTTAAAGGCGTCGGCCAGCCCATGATTGGCAACGACGGTTGGTTGCTGGCGAACCAGACCGTCGAGCGCGACATGGAATCACCCGTCAATATGGCGGGCGAGGGCATCTATGCCGACGGCAGCCTGACAGTGGGCCCCATCGACAAACTCGCGCTTACGCTTCAGGTCCTCGATCTCGACACCGTTCTCGAAATTTTCGATGCCCGCATTCGCTTCGAGCCACAAGACGATGGCACCTGGCGCGCGTTGATGGGCGGCGGGCTCAACGTCGATGACTTGATCGACGTGGCGACCTTACAGAACGTGGACCCCGAGGTGTTCGCGTTGATCGGACCCGTCCTCGCGTTACTGGCCGATCTGGCCCCCGACGAATCGGGCGTGTGTACTCAGCTCAGCGTCACCCTCGATCTAACATTGGTTCCGGCGTTTACCCACGGCGGCTGAGCGGGTGCCGACAGGGTTTGCACCCATCGGCGCGGCTACAGCCCGGTCTAGATCGGGCACGGCGAACAGGGGCGGACCTGAACAGCCTATTCGCGATAGTTCAAAATTGGCGGATTCGGTTCTGCCAGCCCCATAGCCTCGACTGCGTCCCGAGCATCCTGCGTGACGCCCACGCCGTACGCGTCAAAGAACGACCGCAGGTCCTCTCCGGCCACTTCAGAGCCTCGAATCAGCAGGTAATCTTCCTCGCTCTGTCCCGACTCCAGCGCAAACCCCTGGTCCCACTCTAACTGCCGGGTCATTGTAAACAGGTCGCGGTAAAAGTCCCACCCGTAGGCCAACGACAAACGTCGGTAGAACGTGAGCTTTTCCCAAACATCTAGACTGGCGTAGGTCGCTCCACCTGCCAATGAAACCGCCACGCTGTCGTAACGCCCGTCGTCTACCAGCCGGCTGCCTTGCCCAAATTGGGCTTGGTTGTAGAGTGAGAACAGGTTGTTGGTGACCTCGCCACTGTCTGCCATTTTCCAGGACGATTGCTGTAAATTGTGACCGAGTTCGTGGTACGGGCCCCAGGAGAGCACCTCTTCAATGAGATGAAGATTCGCAGCTTCGAAGGCCATAATGGGGTAGCCCGAGTGCATCCAGCCAGCGCTGATCTGCCGGTCTTCGACAATGTGCCACCGGCCCTCGGGAATGCCGTGCGGCGTGGAATTCAACGCGTCGAGTCCCATCATGCTGTAGCTATTGGAGACGATGTCGTCCCAGCCCGTAGCGATGGATTGGGGGTCGCTGACCTGCGCGAGCTGATCTCGTGGCAGGGTCGCGATCATGCTGTCTCCTACGATGTCTCCCCAAGGAGCCTGCCCGTCTGCAAGGATGGCACTCCACTGTTCGTTGGTCTGCGTCGACGCGAAAAAGGAGGGCGCGGCTACCGCACCGCTGATCTCTACCTGCGCTTGACCAGGCCGAAATGCGCTGGAATCGGCCTGTAGATAGAGGAGGCCGCCATAGGGGTTGTTGACCGTGTTGACGCCGACTTGAACGCTTTGGGAGAAGGCGACCAACGGAGGGCGGTCAATCTCTGCGTGGTTTGCCAGGCTATCGCTGTGGGCGCCGATGTAGATGTTTAATTGGAGTCCGTCGCTGACGTCGAGTCCTTGGGGCGTGACCGTCACGGTGATGTCCTCTCCAGGGGCCGCATAGAGGCCGGTAGCCATTCTTTGGCGCGGGTCTACAGGTACGTCGAGCCAGCTGGGGTCGGCGTGGTCGAAGTCATAGGTGAGCGTCGAATCGATGCGTGGCACGCTGGCATCGACCAGCCCGGGAAACACGTCCACCCCTTTGCCTAAGCCTTGTCCAGGAAACAGGCCCATGACGCGGTGGTAGGTGGGCACGGTGCTCTGAGTGTAGGGACGCTCGGTGAGGTCTGCGGGGTAGGTGACGTTTACAGCGTCGTACCGCGCGGTGAGTGGGTCGACGAGGGCCGCTTGGTCTGGCGCCAACCAGCCGTAAGAGTCTACGATATAGTTGGCGATATCCCCGCTCTCATCAGGATTGTACCCCTGGGTGATGTGGGTCGACCAATCGTCTTCCACGTTCTGTAGCCAGTCGAAGAGATGATGGGTATTGGCCAACATCAGTTGGTCGATGGACGGGACCGTGCCGCCGCCAGTGCTGTACCAAGGCATCCATAATAGTCCAGCTTCTGCGATGAGTTCTTGGCCCGGAGCGTTGGGGATATCGACGTCCCAGGTCCACACTTGATGGCCCATGAGGACTGCGCCACCGGCCTCGAGATAGGCGAGCACGACAGCGGCCTCCGCCGGGTCTTCGATGCGGGGATTGACGATGGCCAAGGGATGGGTGGTCGGGTCGAACAAGGCCGCGTCGGTGAGGGGGCTGTCGATGGGCACCAAGTTGAGGGCCCAGTCGGGATCGAAGGTATCGAAGCCGTGGCTCACCAGGACATTGATTGGGGTGGTGCCGTCGTACCCCTGTTCGTTTCGAGCGGTGAGCCAGGTGAGGATTTGATCGGCGAACTGGGTCATTTCGGCGTCGATGCTGCGGTCTTCCAGCTCGGGAAGCGACGCGCTGATCTCCTTGGTGAAGACCACCATTCGACCTTCGCCCACGCGTCCGGCAGCGATGGCGGAATGCGCCCATTTTTCGGCCTGAAACAAAGAGATTGCCTGACATCCCACCACGCCGATCTTGCTAGGGGTGCCGCTCGGTGCCTGGATGGTGGTGATTCCGTTGAGCATCTCAGCGAGGTCGGTGCGATGATCAATTCGGGCGGTCGTAGCGTCGTGGAGGGCTTGCGCCAGGGCACTGGAGGCCATGGCCGCGTCGGACGAATCTGGAGAACCGTCTTGGGTGGCCTGGGCGGTAACCAGCGCGGTTTGCAGCGCGTCGAAATCCGAGGGGAGCAGGTTGCCGTCACAGACGCCACTTCCGGCGGCGTCGAGTAACGCTTGTGCTTCGTCGAGTCCCTCTAGGTCGCAGTCGGATACGCAGGGTGAGGACGTGCCCGGCTGGGTGGTGGGGTCGGTGACCGAGGAGCCGTCGGACTTGGAACCGTCGCCGCATGCGCTGACCAGGAGGAGGGACGCCACGAGGACCGTGGTTGCGCGAGGAAATAGTGGCATCAGGACGCCTCCAAAGACAGGTAGAATGTGGTGATACCACTCGCGAGGTTTGGAGAACGTCAAAACAGGAGAGGTCTCGAGGTGGCGCGCCTTTTTCCTCTCCATCTACCGACCTCCTCATTGTGTGCCAGACTGGCCCTCAGCCGCCCAATGGATGCGAATGGACGCCGCCGGGGTACACGAACTGGACGCGTCATGAACCCGACTGAGATCTTCCCAAGCCTGGTGCAGTCCGTCGTGGCGGTGCCCAACGTCTGCGCTTGGCCCAACCTGACCCTTTTGGCCAACGGCGAAATTCTAGCCATCTTCCACAACCAAGCCGGACATGGACAGGCGGCAGGCGACGTGGCGTGCTGGGTCAGCACGAGCGGTGTCTCCTGGCAGAAGCGTAGCTTGGTCACCGAACATCTTCCCCAAACCGTCCGGATGAATCATGCCGCGGGCGTAGCCGCCAATGGCGACTTGGTGGTCTTGTGTTCGGGCCTGACCAACGAAAAGCAACCCCAACGGCCCAAACAGGCACCCTTCCGCGATGCGGTACTTCGAACCTGGGTGATGCGCTCATCGAACGGCGGGCGGTCCTGGGCGAAGCGCGACGACTTTCCAGCGAACCGGGCAGGTTGGACCGAGCTCATCCCGTTTGGAGACCTGTGGTTGGGCGATGACGGTTACTTGCATGGCTCTGCCTACGAAGCCGAAATCCTGGGCCCCAATGAGCCGCCTCGGGTTCGAAAATGCCGTTCGTGGCACCTCCTCAGCATGGATGACGGCCAGACTTGGTCGCTCGCGGCGGTCATCGGTCCAGAGCACAGCGAGACTGACTTGTTCCCCTTGGGAGGTCCGCATTGGCTCGCGGTGGCGCGCCACGGGTCCACTCAGCTCCTGCGCAGCGAAGACAACGGACTGTGTTGGTACGATACGGGTCATGCCACCCGCACAGACGAAGTCAATGGACAGCTGAATCGCCTGGCTGCCGGATGCCTGTTGTGGACCTACGGCGTGCGCATCGACGGTGAGCGTGGCGTCTGCGCTCGGATCAGTTCCGACGACGGCCGGTCCTGGGGCGCACCCATCCGATTGGCTCACTCGTCAGATGGCAGCGACTGTGGCTACCCGTCGAGTGTACAGCGCCCGGATGGTGTCATCGTGACGGCGTGGTATGCTAGCGACTCCCCTCAATATCAAGGGTATCACCTAGGCATCACCCTGTGGACTGCACCGACCCCCTGATGCCGTAAGAGGAGAGGAAGCGTTAGGTCACGCTGCCGGTGATGCTGGGCGATTGAGGAGCGCGCTGACCTCGCGCTCTAGGCTTTCGATGGAGAACGGCTTCTGCAAGAAATTCCGGCGCTCGTTCAGGTTGAGGTCACCGAACCGCGCTGGGTCTGTATAGCCCGAGACGAACAGCACGGCCGCGTGAGGGTAGCGTTCGAGCAGGGCTGAAGTCAGCTCGGGGCCTTGCAGACCTGGCATCACACCGTCCGTGAGAATCAGATCGATGTCTCCGGGGTGGTTTTCGGCGATTTCAAGGGCTTCCTGGCCACTCTGGGCGACCAGCACTTGGTATCCCTTGCCCTCGAGGAGTCCGGAGGTAACGCGACGTACGGCTGGCTCATCCTCCACGATGAGAATGGTTTTACCTGCCCCATTGTTCTTGGCGGTAGATGCCTTAACTTCTGGGGTCTTTGTGGGGACGGCAGTCGTGACGGGTAGATAGATGGAAAAAAGCGTGCCTGTACCCAGAGTGGATTCGACGTCGATAAACCCGTGATGAGCGGTCACAATGCCATGTGCCACCGACAGCCCGAGCCCGGTCCCCTTGCCCTGATCCTTGGTCGTGAAGAACGGCTCGAAGACGTGACTGCGGGTGATTTCGTCCATTCCGCTGCCCGTATCACTGACACGCAGGCGCACATGGGGTTTTGTGGAGGCCGTAGACTTGGTGATGGAACTCGGCAGCGTCGGGAGCTCCGTTATCTCGATCCGGAGTGTTCCACCTTGTGGCATCGCGTCGCATGCGTTGAGCGCGAGGTTCATCAGCACCTGCTCGATCTGCCCACGTCCTACGCGTATATTTCCGGTCGCGTCCAGCGTATCGATCTCGACGTGAATCAGCTCGCCGGCTGCCCGTTCGATCATGCGACGCACGCCTTCGACCGCACGATGGGGCTCAATCGTCTCGAGCACGACGGCCTGTTTGCGACTGTAAGCCAGCAGCTGCCCCGCAACACTTGCGGCGCGGTCGGTGGCGACGCGTACCTCATCTAAACAGGAGCGCTGTGTCTCGGTCATCGCCTCAGGCAAGTCGAGCACGAGTTCAACGTTGCCCGCGATCACGGTGAGCAAGTTGTTGAAGTCATGTGCAATGCCACCGGCGAGTTGCCCCACCGACTCTAGACGTTGGGCGTGTTGCAGCTCTGCTTCGAGCACTTGGCGTTGTTCTTCGATGCGCGTGCGCTCGCCGAGCTCGAGGCTCAGCCGATCGTGAGCGGTCTGAAGCTCAAGCGTGCGCTCGGCGACCCGCAGGTCGAGTGCACGACGTATGCCTTCGGCATCCGTCAGCGCTGCTTCGAGTTGCGCCTGGTGCTGCCTGAGTTGGCCTGCCTGATGTTCGACCCGTAGCCGATAGTCCTCGTGGCCCTGCTCGGCTCGCAAGAGCAGCCTACGCATCGTAATGCTGAGCCCGAGAATTACGATTGCCGCTAAGCTCTGGGTCAGGACCGAATCGTCAGTGTTGCCGAGGACCGCTTGTTCGTGAGCTGCGAAGCCGATAAAAGCGATGGTATTGAGCGCTCCGAGGAGGGGTGGAGCGTATCGACTGCCTCGCGGAAAAAACAGGAATGGAAAAAGGATGAGCGCCAGGAGCCAGTAGTGAACACCGAAGTCTTGTCCCAGGAAGTACGACTGTGCTCCGATTGTGAGCAGGCCGGTGGCGGTAATCGCCAGCGCGGCCTGGTCGGCCATCCCTCGGAATTGAAGCCAGAACACGAAATTTGTGAGGGTCAGGAAGGCCACAGTACCGGGAAGGGTCTGACCTCGACCGACCAGAAGCATGACCGGGATCGATAAAAGGGCGACGGTGTTCATCATCAAGAGGCCCACGTTCAGCGAGCGGACCCGCTGGGCGTCAAATGCCCCTTCCGTTTGGTCAACTCCTGTGTCGATGAAATTTCTGATCAGGCGAATCAATGGATCTCCGCTGTGAGGATAAGAAGCATTGGACATCTTTGAGCTTTGCCCGTTCCGGCCAGAGATGCGGAACGAGCGCGAATCCACGGGCATCGTGGAGAAGCGAGCCAGCCCGAGTTCTATCTTGGATGGGCCCTCGCGGTGGGAGGTGTCAATCCAAACGCTTGGGTGACTCTTCCATCTTGGATTTGGAGCGCTCTACGCGATTTCTGCCGTTTGCTTTCGCCGCGTAAAGCGCGCGATCTGCTCGGGAAAACAGCGACTCTGCAGAATCGGCATCGCTTAGGGCTTCGCAGACCCCAAAGCTCGTGGTGATAGGCCCGTACGGAGAAGACATCTCCTCAATCGCGGTACGCATTCGTTCGGCGAGCCCCACCGCGCCTTCGATCCCGCACCCGGGAAGGAGAATCGCAAATTCCTCGCCCCCAATTCGACAGACGGTATCCATCTCTCTGCACTCGCCCATGAGCAGCTTGGCAATTTGAATGAGGGCGTTGTCGCCTGCCTGATGGCCGTGTGTGTCGTTGAGTACCTTGAAATAGTCGATGTCACAGACGATCAGGGAAACTGGGCGCCCCCGGCTGGATTCGAGAACGAGTTGCTTCAACCGCTCGTCGAACTTTCTTCGGTTTGCCGCGCCGGTGAGTGCATCACTAGAGGCGATTTTCTTCAACATCTCGTTGGCCCGTTCTAATTCCTGTACAAGTCGTTCGCGGTCGCTGGTATCTCGGGTGATGCAGACCGTTATCTTTTCCCCAGTTGCTGTGGTTTGGGTCTTTGATGTTGTCTCGACGGACCTGTAAGTGTGATCTTTACGCCGCAGGCGATAACTAATGGGAGGAGCGCTTGGATTTACCAGACTCGCCCTGTGGTGGTCAGCGATACGGGCGTAGTCCCCGGGATGAAAAATTTTGAACGGGTTCATCCCGACCATTTCGCTGGGGGTGTACCCGAGCAACTCAATGCAGGCAGGGGAGGCGAAGGTGTAGAGGCCAGACTCGTCATGAATACTGATCATGTCGTTCGCGCATTCGACGATCAACCGGTACGACTCATCGTCGGGATTTTCCAGTCGGCTGCTGTTAACAATCGTCGCCCTTGAGGCGGAAGACTGTATGTTCATGAGAAGCGCCCTTGGCCTGTGTTGCGCGGCCTGACTGGTGTCCTCTGCGGGCGATATCTGACGCTAGATGTGTAGATAAGAGGCATTAGAGGATCTCCTGGCTCTCAGGCATATCTTTTATATTTACTCAAAGAAGTGTGAATCCTGTCAGGAGACCAGAGGTGTTTGGCGCCGCGCGCCCTCTTGGTCAACAGGTGATGCCCGCGAAGTGGGGCCAGTCCACCACATCGAGGATCGTGGTCGGTGATCAGCATCCGCGTTGGCGACCGTCAAGACGGCGTTCGCGCTCACCGGGCTATCGAGGAGGCAGAGCACGAGATTCAGTCCATGCGGCCTACCTAGCGAAACCGTCTAAAAAGGTTCCTTGGCCATGGCTGTCGTGAGTGGGTCGAAGGGTGGTATGCTGCAGATGGAGATGCGCTAAGCGCTCTAATCCTCGTTAAGCAGCGTTCCGGCTGTTGCGCCCTGGAGGCCGATTGAGGTATTCGCTCATCCTGTTGATTGCGCTTGGTTGCGGGCGTTCCCCAGACCTAGGAGCGAAGCCCGGCCCCTCTGGCGACATCGGCACCCCGACCACCACGTCTCCGCCAATCGAAAGCTGTGACGGCCTCGACAACGACGGAGACGGTTCCATCGTCGAGGGCCTACTCAATACCTACTACATAGACGCCGACGGCGATGGGGCGGGCGACCCAACCCTGTCGGTCGAGGCCTGCGAACAGCCCGAGGGTACGGCTCGCGCGGGCGACGACTGCGACGACACCGACGAGCTCAAGTGGGACAACTCCCCCGAGGGCTGCGACGGCGTAGACAACGATTGCGATGGTCTCGTCGACGAAGATCACCGCGTCGGCTGGGATCTGGTCACGGTTCACCACGACGGAACTGTATACAACCTCAACATGAACACCGGCGTTCCTTCCCGGCGCGCGCTCCTGTTCGGCGTAGAAAATTTCGACGACATCAACAGCACCGATACCTTGGATGCCAACGTGGTGATGGTGCACAACCTCCAGGGTATTCTTCCCAACCAGATTCAACGCTTGGATGCCTGCACCGGAGAGCTCACCTCGGTGGGGAACGTGGCCGTCACCAATATGCCAGGCATCGCGTTCGGACCAAAGCAGCGGCTCTACGGCCTAGACAATGGCCCCGACACCCTCATCGAAATCGACACCACCAACGCCAGCAGCACAACCGTCATGGACCTGGGCGCAGACCTGCTGAGGACGGGCATGGCCTACGACTGCTCTGAGGAGAAGCTGTGGGTCGCCGACATGGAGAATAGCCAAGTCTTCTGGCTCGACCCGATCGCTCAGACCAGTGGTGGGCACGTCCCCATCACCGTCCCCTTCTCCTCGGTAGGCCTCGAGTTCGACAACACCACCCGCACGTTGATCGCTTCTACAGGGAGCGAGCTTTGGCGCATCGACCCGCTAACGGGGGGGTCTACGTTCATCGTGACGCTGCAGGGCATGGAGCGGGTGACGGATCTGGCGTTCTTTCCGCCGTGCCCTTAAACCGATGAAGGTCGTCCCGCGGACCCCCTCGCCGTTCGGCAAAGCCCTACCTGGTCCGTTTGCCTAAAACCCGCCGCCCAACGTCCCCGCCAGGGCGCTTCTCAACGCCTCCATTTGCGGCACGCCAGCCGCCTCCGCGATCCGGGTCTCGGCCTCTTCCCGTAGCAACGGCGATTCTTCCCGAAGCTCGTCCGGCCGAATCTCACCGAGCTCAACCCCAGCCTTAAGGGCCCGAAGCTGCGAGTGTAGCGCGTCGATAGCCGCAGCGATCTCTTCGGCGTCTGCGGGCGAGAGCTCTTGCTGCTCGGCGAAGTCCCAAGTGGCGGCGACCTGTTGGTGGTGCAGCTGCTCGGCCGCCGCGGCTCGCTGGTTCTGCCAGGCTTCGGGGTCGTTGAGGGGCGGGTGGTGCGCCACAACCTCGCGGTCGATGCCGGGCTTTGGTCTGGACATGGGTCGTACAGCGCGGTGCTCGTGGGGAGCTGGCTTCGGTCGGTCGATGCGTTGGATGAGCGCTTCGCGGGCTTGTTCGACCGGCGTTTCTGGAGCCTCTTCGGCGACCTGGCCGGGCACGAGCGCATAGCCAATGACCAGCACGGCGCTCGCCGCGAGCGCTGGCCCCCATATTCGACGCTCCATTGCCGCTTCCTCCCCATACCGGTTACCCATAGCCCGGGTTTAACCCTCGTGGAGTGACATCGTGCGTGCAGTGACTATCCTGGCTCTTCTCCTCCTCGGCGCTTGCGACGGCAAGGATGGCGGCAATAATCCGGTCGACAACCCCGACGACACGGGCGCGCCGAACACCCAGACCACCACCACGACGACGGAGACGGGGACCACCGGGACCGGCACGACCGCGACGGGGACCGGCACGACCGCGACGGGGACCACAGGAACCGGCACCAGCGGACTGCCCTCGGTGGCCGTCAATTGGTTCGGAAGTTCGCCGTCTGGCGGCGTCGACGTCACCATCACCGACCCGCAAGGGCGCACCGGCTGGGAGTTCGCCATGGCCGAGACCGAGGCCGGCGGCGCGGGCTGGTACGGCGAAGATTGCTATTTGGGAACGGGCAGCTGGCAGTACTGTCACCCCGTGTCGGGCACCACCCTGCACCTGGACCAAGAGTCCGACCTCACCGCCATCGTCGAGGGCTCCACCACCCTGTTCTGGCCGGGCATGGACCTCACCTACATGGTCACCCATGGTTCGGACTGCTACGTCTGGGGCCACGACATCAGCTACTACGGCGCGCTCGGTTGCACGCCTATCAATGGCGCTGTAGGCAGCGCCAGCGGGCGTCGGGGCGAGTGCTCCGGCATGGACCCAGCCGACCCCGTGGGCGGCATGAACGGTCGCGTGGCCTTTACGTTTGACGACGGCCCACACCTCACCGTCACCCCGCAAATCTTGGCCACGCTGCGCACCTACAACATCCCTGCCACCTTCTTTATGCTTGGCGAGAACGCGGCCGACCCCGCCCTGTGGTCCCTCATCGACGACATCGACCAAGACCCGCTCTTCGAGATCGCCAATCACTCCTGGGACCACGCCGACTTCACCACCCTGTCCTCCGTCGACATTGATGACGAGATCGATGACACCCACCAACTACTGTCTACCTGGACCACGCCACAGTTCTTTCGGTTCCCCTACGGCAACGCCACCTGCGCTGCGGCCGATACGGCTCGGAACAGCTACGGCCAGAAGGTGGTGGGCTGGCACGCCGATACCGCAGATTGGTGCTACGCCACAGGCTCGGTGGGCACCTGTAATCAGTCCAGCTATTGGCGCATTCCCATTGGCTACGAGAACGACATGATCGGCTTCACGCTGGATCAAATGGCGGCCTTCGACGGTGGCGTGCTGCTGATGCACGACATCCACCAGTACACGGCCGACAACCTCGAGACGCTGATCTCGACGTTGCTGGCCAACGGCTTCACCTTCACCAGCCTCGATGACGTCTCGGCCTTCCCGTTGCTGAACGCCAACACGCCCTACGACTTCCCCTGGATGGGCGAGCCTTGCGACACCAACAACGACACCTGTTGGCAGGTGGAGTGGAACAGCTGGTGCGAGGCGACAGGCGACCCCGCTCAGCCTGCAAACCAGGGCATCTGCGTACTGCCGTGCACCGACTGGTGCGTAAACCGCGATGGCGTGGCACCCCTGCACTGTGCCGAGGCCCTACCCAACGAGGGGCATTGCCTGGCTCAGTCTTCGTCGCTGAACAACTACTGCGGCGATATTCCGGGCTCAGTGATCGACAACGTGCCCGAGTGGAACGACGGAACCCCGTGGGTCGACACCTGCGTGCCCTACGGCTGGTAGATTGGGGCGGACGTCTCTGGCGATACTCCTCTGGTAAGTCGCGCGCTTCGGAAGGTTCGGACTGGATGAGGCGCCAGGGACGAAGTACAGACGTCCCATGATACAAATGGGCCAAACGAACACGCTAGAGATCGAAGAATTCGTGGACGAGGGTGCTTACCTCGGTGACGGTGACCAGCAGGTTCTGCTTCCCAAAAGCAAGGTTCCAAAAGGGTCCAAGCTGGGCGACCGGTTGCGGGTGTTCATCTATCGCGACTCCGACGACTACCCCGTAGCCACCACCGACGAGCCGTTTGCCGAAGTCGGTGACTTTGCCTGCCTAGCGGTGGTCGATATTGCCGATCACGGCGCCTTTGTAGACTGGGGCCTCGAAAAAGACCTGTTCATCCCGTTCAAAGAGCAGAGCAAACGGCTTCACTTTGACGACCAGCAGGTGTTTTACGTCCGCATTCACAAGGCCACCGAGCGGGTCATCGGGTCCAGTTGCCTCAACCGATACTTCGAGTACGATATTAGCGGCTATCAATTGAATCAAGAGGTGAAGCTGCTGGTGTACGGCTTCAACGAGCAGGGCGCGCACGTGGTGGTCGACAACCGATATCGGGGGATGATCTACCATAATGAGGTGTACAAAGAGGTCTTGGTGGGCGATGCGATGACCGGCTGGGTGTCGGGCATACGCGAAGACAATCGGCTCGACATTAGTCTGCAGCGTCAGGGTCACGCCGGCACCCTCGACGCCAAAGAGGTCATCTTGAACGCTCTGAACGAGTCAGACGGCTTTCTGCCTCTGCACGACAAGAGCGACCCAAAGGCCATTGTCAAACGCCTGGGCATGAGCAAAAAGGTGTTTAAGAAGGCCATCGGAGTGCTCTATCGGGCCAAAGTTATCAAGATTTCTTCCTTGGGTATCCAGAAGCTCGTCGGGGAGTAAGCCTAATATTGAACTGGCTTAACTGCTGTTGTTGGCAGACAATTCACATTCTCGGTTCAATCTGTACCGGACGACGACGTCAAAACCGCCTATATGTTTCGCGTCCATGACTCGGAGTATCCATGGCAAAAACACGCCCCAGCGTTCAAAAGCGTATCAAAGAAGCCAAAGTCCACGAGAAGAAACTCGCGAAGGCCGCCCGTAAGGCTGCCCGTGACTCCTCTCGCGGCGAAGGTCGCGAAGTCGACGAGGGTGTCGACCCGGATCTTGTCGGCCTTGTCGCTGGCCCGCAGGTCATTCCTTGGCATGAAGAGGGCGACGGTGTCCACGTCGACGAAGAAGGCTAGGGAACGCTAAATCCCAGAACACTTGCGCTTCTCTGGCTTTAGGGGGGATGAGTGTCTCTCGGATTCGGATCCAACGGTCTAGGTCGAACTGCTGTGTTCGCAGCATGGCCGCCCATCTCGCCAGTGTAATTACCGAGCGGGACTTGTTAGGTTTGGGCGTCGTCGGTGCGTCCCACAGTGCCCGGGTAAAGGCCTCCTTCGGGTAGGCCTCGTCCAGGTATCCACGAACCACCACCTCGCTCTTGCAGCCCCACTGCTGCAGGACCCAGGCGACGATTGCGGCCCGATAGCTGTGTTCTTCGTCGAGGGTGGCCTCCGCGGCTTCGAGCCACGGGTCCAGCGCGTCGGGCAGGGCACCAAAATTCATCGAACCGCACAAGTCGTCGACCAGAGCGGCCAAGGCGGGTGTGTTGGCCTGGTGCCAAAAGTAGAGCACCACCGAGTGTCGGGGGCGATGCACCTGAGTCACTGAGTGGTGACAGTCGGTGTGCAGCACGAATCCCATGGCGGTGTTTCGCTCCGGGGCGATTTGACCGGACACAACACCGCCCTCGGCGTCGGGGTGCACCTGCAAAAGGCCGCCCTCCTCTGTCCTCCAGTCTGGGTTGAGTTGGAGCACGATTCGGGCGATCTCGTATCCCACCAGTGGCGGATCGCT
>JAACDH010000486.1 GCA_009936995.1 Rhodobacterales bacterium | reverse complement strand
ACAAGGTGTTTGGCGTGTTTAAGGGGGTGCCAGACGTTGCGATTTACCGGGCCATCGACGACCTACTCGAAGAGGGCATGCTGGCGCGAAAGGGCGTGAAATACCCCACGTTGTGGATTCCAGAGAAGCGCGTTCGGCCCAAGTCAACCGGTGTACCCAGGCGGCCGGTTGCAACAGGGCTCGAGGGCAAGCTCAAGGCGTTCCGAAAGAAAGAGGCGCGCCGTCGGCGATGGAAGGCCTACCAGGTGTTTCCCGATGCGACGCTACATGAGATGATGGTGCACAAACCGCTGACCCTAGACGAATTGGGCGCCATCAAGGGTATGGGGCCAAAGCGGCTGTCGAAGTTTGGGACTGGGCTACTCGAGCTGATCGCCGAAGGCTAGCGCTGTACGCCGTCGATCGCGCGCAGCACGGCCTCGTGGGTGGCGGGCGAGGCCAGGTGTACAGGACCGGCTCCACATGACCCGATGGCGTGCCGAAGGGCAGTTACTGCCGAGATGGCTAGCAGAAAGGGTGGTTCACCCACCGCCTTGGAGCCGCCGATAACCCCAGGCTGCGGCATGTCGGGGAGCAAGGCGACGTTGAACTTGGGCGGCAGGTCCCCGGCGGTGGGGATCTTGTAGGTGGACGGTCCAGCGGTGCGAACCTGGCCTGGTTCGTCGATGATCATCTCTTCGACCGTAAGCCATCCCAGGCCCTGCACAAAACCGCCCTCTACTTGACCGCGGTCGATGGCGGGGATGAGGGACGCGCCGCAGTCGTGGAGGATGTCGACCCGGCGCACGCCAAACTGTCCGGTGCGCTGATCTAGCTCGACCTCGGTGACCGATGCGCCGTATGCAAAGTAGAAGAACGGTTCTCCACGACCTTTACTGGCATCGTAGTGGATACCCGGAGTGGCGTAGTAGCCCGTAGCCGACAGGCTGATCTGGGCGGCCCAGCAGGACTGTGCCAGCTGGGAGAACGCGACAGTTTTACCACCGAAGCTTGCGTAACCGTCGGAGAACTGAACGTTGGAGGCCTCGCAGTCGAGGAGCTGGGCCGCCACGGGTAGCATGCGGTCGCGAAGGGTGACGCAGGCTTGGCGCACCGCTTGGCCGTTGAGGTCGGTGCCGCTACTGGCCGCAGTGGCGGAGGTGTTGGGGACCTTATCGGTGGCGGTGGTCATTACCCGAATGATGTCGGTAGAGACCCCAAAGACGTCGGCGGCGATGGCGCGCATCTTGGTGTGTAACCCCTGGCCCATTTCGGTGCCGCCGTGGTTGAGCTGGATACTACCGTCGGTGTAGACGAGCACCAATGCGCCGGCTTGGTTGAGCAACGCTGCGGTGAACGAGATTCCGAATTGCACTGGTTGGTAGCCGATTCCTCGACGGATCGGCCCGGCCTGCTGGTTGTGCGCGTCGATGGCTGCGCGTCGCGCTGCGTAGTCGGAGCTGGCCATCAGTTGCTCGGTGATCGCTCGGATTCGGACGTTTCTTTGCGCTTGTCCGTAGGGGGCTAGATCGCCTTCGGCCACCAAGTTGCGCTGTCGAAGCTGGGCGGGATCGACGTTCATTTCCTCCGCAGCTCGATTGAAAATCTCCTCGATGACCGCAACGCCCTGGGGTCCTCCGAATCCACGGAAGGCGGTGTTGGAGGCGATGTTGGTGCGACAGACCCGACCCTCGAAGTGCAGGTGAGGGATGCGGTAGCAGTTGTGCAGGTGGAACATGGCACGATCGAGGATTGGACCGGACAAGTCGGTGGTCCAACCACCATCCGCGTAGATCTGCACTTGGGCGCCGACGATGAGTCCATCCGCCGCAAAACCGGCCTTGTACTTGCCCAGGAACGGATGTCTTTTACCGGTGAGCCGCATGTCTTGGCCGCGCTCGAGTCGTAGCTTGACCGCTCGTCCTGTCTTTTGGGCGCCGAGCGCCGCCAGGGCTGCGTAAGGACTGGCCTGGGACTCCTTTCCGCCAAATCCGCCGCCCATTCTAGGAACCTTGCATACGACTTGGGAGGATGAACAACCCAGGACAGAGGCGACTTCGCGTTGCACCTCGGAGGGGTGCTGGGTGGAGGACCACACGACGTAGGTGCCGGCCTCTTCGGGCACCACCATAGACACCTGACCCTCGAGGTAGAAGTGGTCTTGGGCGCCAGTAGAGATCTCGCCCTCTATGACGAGGTGGGCATTTGCCACGGCCTGTTCGACGTCCCCGCGGGCGATGGTGTGTGCTTCGGTGAGGAAGGACCCGGCTTGAATGGCATCCCGGATGCCGATAATTGTGGGCAACACCTCGACGGTGAGCAGAATGGCGTCGGCCGCCTTTCGGGCTTGGTCCCGGGACTCGGCGAACACCACGGCGATGGGCTGACCTGAGAAGTGCACTGTGTCTTGGGCGAGCAGCGGCTCGTCGTGAACAATGGCGCCGATGATGTTGGAGCCGGGCACGTCTTCGGCGAACAAGATGGCGTGGATGCCTGGAAGCTTGCGGGCGATGGTGGCGGCTTTACGTAGAACGCGGCCGTGGGCGCAGGTAGCGCCAACCACCCAGGCGTGTAGCATTCCCATGGGCTCGGGAAGGTCGTCGACGTATTGGGCGGCGCCGGTGACGTGTTGGACGGCGCTATCGTGTGGGCCGTCGCGATGCAGGGGACTAGTCATGGGACGTGCCCTCCGCGAAGGTGCTCATGGGCCGGTCGGACAGCGCCGCAAACTGACAATTCTGGGTCTCTTCGACGAATCCTCGAACCAGATTTTCGGCGACCTTGGTGCGATACCAAGCGGAAGCACGGGCGTCATCCATCGGGGTGAAGTCCTCGGCTAAGGCGGCCAAGGCGGATGAAATGCCTTCGGGAGTCCAGGGCCTACCACGTAGGGCTTGTTCGAGCCCCGTGGCGCGGGCCGGGGTGGCGGCCATTCCGCCAAAACCCATGCGCGCGTCGGTGACCACACCGTTTTCGTCGAGCTGTACCCAGAATCCGCCGGAGACCTGGCTGATGTCGAGTTCGCGTCGTCTACTCACCTTGTACGTACCGACCTTGTCGGACGGGGCGAGGTCGGGGACGAGAACGCGGGCGAGGAGCTCGGACGGTTTGAGGGCGGTCTGCCGGTAGTCGAGGAAGAAGTCTCGTAGGGGAAGTCGACGCTCACCGTCGGGGCCGGCGAGTATGACCGTGGCGTCTAGCGCTAACAGGACCGGCGCTAGGTCGCCGATGGGCGAGGCGTTGCAGAGGTTTCCACCGACAGTCGCTCGATGTTTGATCTGTCGAGCACCGAAGAACCGCAGCATTCGGGCAAGCATCGGCAGGTGGTCGGCGGCCCAGGACTCGACGTCGGTCAGCGCGGCGCCTGCGCCGATGGACCAGGCGTTGTTGTCGCGGACGATGCTCTGTATGCCCGGCAACTGCTCGACGCTGATTAGACATGGAAAAGCCACGTGCTTTTGAGTGACATCGAGGCCTAGATCGGTGCCACCAGCGATGATGCGGGCCTCTTTGTTTGCACGGAGCAGTGCGAAGAGTGTCTCCCAACGGGTGGGGGCGAACCAGGCCTGGTGAGCGGTGATTTGGTCGAGGTGGGTATCGACATCGTCTCCGGGTGAGGTGAAACGATCTGTGGGCTGCAGTCCGGCGACCTCTTTCGCCGCCTGCTGGATGGGGCGGTAGCCCGTGCACCGACACAGGTTTCCGGCGATCTGATCATCGAGTTTACTGCTGTCGTCGAGGTCCTCTCGGTAGCACGCCTCGAACAGCGTCATCACGAACCCCGGCGTGCAGAAGCCGCACTGGCTGCCCATATTCCGCACCATGGCCTCTTGAACCGGGTGCAGCTTGCCGTCGGTCTGCAGGCCCTCGACGGTCTGGACCCGCTTGCCGGCCACCATGGGGATCAGCAAGAGGCACGCGTTGATGGCGCGCCAACCTTGCTTTGAGTCCCAGATGACGACGGTACATGCACCGCAGTCTCCCTCGGCGCAGCCTTCTTTGGTTCCGGTGAGCTGACGGTGCTCCCGGAGAAATTGGAGAAGGGTAGTGGTGGGGGACAGATTTTCGGGAATCTGAACCACCCGTCCGTTGAGGACGAACTGCATGGACACGGCAAACTCGGGGGTGAACGGTCAGAGCCTACCACCGGAAGGCTCGACATGGAGGCGCTAGCTGGAGCCCTCTTTCATGGCATCGATGACCATGCCCTGGGTGATGATCTCGGGAAGCACGATAGGGGCTTTACTGCCGTCTTTTGGCAGGATGAGGTACATCGGAACGCCGGCTCGACCGTGGCGGCGAAGCCACTCGGTGATTTCAGGATTGCGGCGGGTCCAGTCGGCTTTGAGGGGCACCACACCAAGCTCGTCCATGGATTGACGGACCGCCTTAGTGTTGAGAATGGTCTTCTCGTTGACCTTGCAGGTGAGGCACCAGTCTGCGGTGAAGTCGACTAAAATCGTGGTTCCTGCTAGGGTTTTGATGCGTTCTCCGCTGAAGGGCTGCCAGGGGATCTCCTCGTGGAAGCTCAGATCGGTGATGACCTCGCCGCTGTCGCAGGACTCGTCTTCGGCGAAGGCCATGTCGAGGAAGTACATGCCGCCAGCACCACTGACCACCAGGGCTCCTGCCAGCGCGCCGAGCTGACGACGACCCGAGGAAGCGATGCCTCCGAAGTGACCGAAAATCCAGGCGCCAAGGGATACGGTGAGCAGGAAGGCCAGGAAGCCATTGGCCCGGTCTATGCCTATCTGCGCGCCGAGCACACCCACCAACCACACGGTGGTGGCGATGAGGGTGAACCCTAGGAGCTGCTTGAAGCCGTCCATCCAGGCGCCAGGTTTGGGCAGGAATCGGTACAGCGATGGCACGAATGCGATGAGTAGGAAGGGAAAGGCAAGGCCCAGTCCGACCATCGTGAAGATAGCGAACAACACCCAGGTGGGCGCTCCGAACGCGAACGCGACGGCGGTTCCGAGGAACGGTGCACTACAGGGAGTCGCCAGCAGCGTTGCAAAGACACCCGTGAAAAAATATCCGATAACGCCTTCTTTCGAGCCGGCTTCGCTCGCGGTACCCACACCGAACGCCGGGATCTCGAACACGCCGAACAGGGAGAGGCCGAACACGAAGACGATGGTGGCCAACGCAGCTACGTAGGGCGGATACTGGAACTGGAACCCCCAGTTTACTTCGATTCCGAACATCAAGCGAAGAATAACGATGGCACCAGAGAGCAGCCAGAAGCTCGCCAGGATGCCACCGGTGTAGCCCATGCCGGCGGTGCGCTGCTCTTTCGCGGTGATGTCGGTTTGCTCGATCAGGCTGTACAGCTTGAGCGTGAGTACGGGTAGTACGCAGGGCATCACGTTGAGGATAAGACCGCCGATAAACGCGGAGAATAAGTTGGCGAAGAGTGCCACGCCGGTGACGTCGGAGACCATGGGTACGACGCCCGCGACAGCGGCATCTTCTCCGACAGGCGTTTCGCCAGCTGCGTCATCGGCAGACGCTGGGGTATCGCTGCCATTGGCCTGGTTGGCGAGCAACAATAAGGGTCCGGCTTCTTTGGCGACGTCGACGCCTTCGGCTTCCCAAGGCAGCCCGACGGTGATCTCGGTGGAGACGACCTTGCCGTCGATCTCGATCTGGAAGAGGCCGCCGATCTTGTCGTCGGTGGGCATGGGGTCGGGGTCGGGGGAGAAGGACTCGCCCTCCATGACCACCAGGATGCTGCCGTCTGGGCCGTTCTTGACTTCGGTGCTGTTCAGCCACCAGTAGGTACCGGTGATCGGTGTGAACGTGGGCCAAGGGACGCTGGCGTTGTGTTTGCCGATCTTGTGGCCCTCGATGGCGGCAACTCGGAAGACGGCTTTGAAGGTATCGTTGGGGCGGATTGCGGTCTGCGAGAGCTCGAAGTCCCAGCCGAAACTGTCGATATCGAGGGCGTTGCTGGGGTGTTGGGCGGCGAAGTGATCGAACAGGGGCGCATAGGGCGTCTTCGTCAAGGGCACATCGTCGCTGACCACTTCGATGGGCAGCATAAGGTCGGCCGACCCGGGGATGCAGCTGGACTGGCAGACCAACCACTGGACCGCGGCGCTGATCTCATGTTTGCCAGGGGCGAGGTCTTTAGGCACGTCCATCTCGGCGATGTGCAGGACCTGATCGTCGTAGCCAAAGCTGATGATACCCTCGAGTTCAAAGCGCTGGGGCACGGGGCACGTTT